>JAESTY010000093.1 GCA_016763355.1 Immundisolibacteraceae bacterium | reverse complement strand
GTTACTTACCGTCAACGGTGACGGCAGGCAGGTCGGTTCGGTCTCCGGGGGCTGTATTGAAGAGCACCTTATAGAGCGCATTGCCGCGGGAGAGTTAGCCAGCCAAAGACCAGAAATCGTTCTATATGGCGTCACTCGGGAAGAGGGCGAGCGGTTTGGCCTGCCCTGTGGCGGTGAAATTAAACTGGTGGTCGAAAAGCTAGATGACTTATCTGAGTGGCAACAAATACAGGCCAGTCTTGATGAGCGCAAACTACTCTGCCGTGAGTCCCGGTTAGCTGATGGTAACCACCAGCTCAGCTCGTCCATTCCAGATAACTCCTGTGAGCTAACCGCAGACCAGCTTATTCGAGTCTATGGACCGCGCTGGCAGCTTATTATTGTCGGTGCGGTTGATCTATCTCTGGCAGTCGCCAAAGTTGCCATGGGACTGGATTATCAGGTTTTGATCTGTGACCCCCGACCAGACTTCTCAGCAAACTGGAACCTACCCGGTACTGAACTGAGTACTGAAATGCCAGATGATCTGATTAGAAGTCGTGGCGTTGACGACCATTGCGCCATTGTCACCCTGACCCACGACCCAAGGTACGACGATATGGCATTAATGGAGGCACTGGAAACCGATGCTTTTTATGTCGGCTCATTGGGTTCCGACCGAACTCATAAAGCCCGTCTGTTACGACTTGCTGAGCTGGATGTACCTGCTAACGCGATTGCTCGGCTAAGAGGACCCATTGGCCTGCCGATTGGTTCACATACCCCAAATGAGATCGCCATTGCGATCGCTGCCGAGCTGATCGCAGTGCGCAATAATGCCGAGCTTGGCGCCCGCAACTTTAAGCCGGTGATGGCCAGCAATCATCAGTCAACACACCAGAAAGCGATCGGGTGATCAGGGGAATACTACTAGCGGCAGGTCGGGGCACTCGTTTCGGCACTGATAAGTTAATGCAGCCGATTCAGATGGATACGGATCCAAATGAGGTTAGCCCGACACCTCGGTCGATTGGGTTGGTAAGTGCCTCTACACTGATTTCCAGCCTACCCAATTCCATTGCAGTCTGTAGACCGGAGCAGAGTCTGCTTCGCGAGCAGCTCACCGAATTGGGATTCGATGTAAAAACTTCTGACCAGGCTGATCAGGGTATGGGGTTTAGTTTAGCAACCGCAGTGGCTGCCTGTGAACCGACCGACAACATGTTGATTTGCCTGGCGGACATGCCCTACGTCAAAGCGATCACACTAGAAAAAATAGCCATGTTGTTAGGCTCGGGTGCGGCGCTAGTGCAGCCACTCTATCAACAAAAACCTGGAAATCCAGTTGGAATTAGCCACCGGTTTCGTCAGCTATTACTTGAACCAGGCGGGGATTTTGGTGCTCGCAAACTTCTCAAGCAGCATGCTGAAGAAGTCTCTTACCTGGAAGTTGACGACCCAGGCGTGGTGATGGACATCGACCGACCGGAAGACCTTAATCAGCTATAGAGCACATCTATTGAACACTTCATCTCACCTAAACCCGCAAAAAATCAGCTGAGATGAAGATCACTTAATAGTTTTCGACTCGCGTCAGGCGTCTTCTTTTAACCAGCCATCAAGTGCATCTATCACTTGTTGGGCCTGATCAAAGCTGGAAATATTAAACTTGGACTTCTGAGAATAGACCCCATTGCGTTTTTGATAACGGCGGATGGTAAATTTTGCCGGACCGTATTCCTGTTTGCTGTTATTAAAATCCTGATATTTATAAATAATGGTCGACCATGCGCCTTTAGATAGAACCTTTTTATCCAGTTCTTTAACGGTGACCAGGCCACCCTCTTCCCATTCAACCGTCAAGTCTTCAATATTTTCTGACATGCTATGCACACTCCTAAAATGGACTAAACGTCCAATATTGATCTAAACAAAACCCGACTAATTCGCCGGTTTCAACAATTCCAAACCACCCATCAAAGGCCGTAACACTTCGGGTACCACAACAGAACCATCCGCCTGCTGGTAATTTTCCAACACCGCAACCAAAGCCCTGCCGACCGCAAGCCCACTTCCATTAACCGTGTGCAGCAAGCTCGGCTTGCCGGTATCAGGATCGCGCCAACGCGCTTTCATTCGGCGCGCCTGAAAATCTAAAAAGTTACTACAGGAAGAAATCTCTCGGTAGGTTTCCTGAGACGGCAACCAGACTTCGATGTCATAAGTTTTAGCCGCACTAAACCCCAGATCGCCCGCACACAAATTCACCACCCGATAAGGCAATTCAAGCTGCTGCAAAACCTGCTCGGCATGGCCGGTTAAGGTTTCCAATGCCTGCCAGGACTGGTCCGGCTGAACCAACCAGACTAGTTCGACCTTATCAAACTGGTGCTGACGAATCATGCCTCTGGTATCGCGACCATAACTACCCGCCTCGCGGCGAAAACAGGGCGTATGGGCGACAAACTGTTTCGGCAAATTCGCGGGTTCCAGAATACGACCGGCTGCCCAGTTGGTCACTGGAACCTCAGCCGTTGGAATCAGATAATAATCATCACTAACCGCAAACAGATCTTCTTCAAACTTAGGCAGCTGCCCGGTGCCCCGTAAACTGTCACCGTTGACCAGGTAGGGGGTATAGATCTCTTCATAGCCATGCTCATCAATATGTAAATTGAGCATGAACTGAGCTAACACCCGATGAAGACGCGCAACCGGCCCGGTCATCACCACAAAACGAGAACCGGCAATCTGGCTAGCGGTCTCAAAATCAAGGCCACCAAGACCCGCACCCAGATCGACATGGTCGAGCGCGGCAAAACCGAGATCGACTGGCGACCCCCAGCGTCGAAGTTCTACATTATCAGCTTCACTAGCTCCCGCTGGCACGGTCGAATCCGGCAGATTAGGCAGCGATAACGCGTAGTCATCCCACTGTTGCTGCACCTGCTGCAACGCCTGGTTGGCGGCGTCAAGCTGCTCGCCTAAACCCGCAACCGAAGCCAGTAAATCATCTACCGATTCACCGTTGGCTTTAGCTTTACCAATTGACTTAGAAATTCGATTGCGCTCGGCCTGAAACTGCTGAGTTTCGACCTGATGCTTTTTACGTTTTTCCTCCAGACCGACTAGCAAGGACTGGTCAAGAACCATTTTCCGTAAGCCAAGACGTTCAGCAACCTGCTCAGGTTGTTTACGAAGCAACTGTGGGTCAAGCATTAACCTAGCTCCGGTAGCAAACGTTGCATTGCGCTACTGTGAAAAACTGGATCATCCAGCCAGCTCATCAATAATCACCTGAGCTGCCTGGGTGGTCATTTTTTGCAACGCTTCTTTGGTCGCTGCGCCGATATGCGGGCACATCACCAAATTGTCCAGTTCCAGTAATTCAGGATCTTCAGGAGGTTCCTGCTCAAATACGTCGAGACCGGCGCCAGCGATCTGGCCATCCCGTAACGCGGCTACCAGAGCCAGGTTATCAACAACCGGACCACGGGCAGTATTAATAATGATCGCGGTCGATTTCATCGACGCAAACTGTTTAGCGCCCAGCAGGTGATGGGTCGAGTCAAGCAGGGGCACATGCACGGTTACATAATCAGCACTATTGAGCAGTTCGTTAACATCTTCAACCTTGCTAACCCCATGTTCGGCCATCGCAGCCGCGTCAACAAAGGGGTCAAAGCAGGCAACATCCATTTCAAAAGCAGCAGCCCGTTTGGCGACTTTTTTACCAATATTGCCAAAACCAACAATGGCTAACTGTTTACCGGCCAATTCAAAACCGATAAAACGATCACGATCCCAACCTTCAGCGCCCTTCAGGTAGTTATGGGCTGGTACCAGGTTACGTGACAGGCTGAGCATTAACCCAAACACCAACTCCGCCACCGAAGTGGTGTTGGCATCCGGGGTATTGCGCACTAGCAGACCTTTTTCTTTGGCGTAATCAAGGTCGACTTTATCAAGTCCACTGCCGGCCCGTGCAACCACTTTCAGACGAGTTGCCTTGTCAATCACAGCCGCAGAAACCCGGGTATAGGTTTTAATCATTAACGCGTCATACTGATCAATAATCGCGAGTAATTCCTCTTCGCTGGTGCTGTCGCGCCGATCCACCTCAAAATGTTGCTCGAGCATCTCATAACCTTTCTCGTCGAGCGCTTCGGTAACCAGAACTTTTACCATCTGAATTCCTTCAATTTTTGACTAAATTTAAATTATTGAATTGGGTTAACCCGTTTCTAGCCCCAACTGCAGAGGCAGTTGATGACAATTGCAAGCCGTTGCAGCCGCGCAGTGTACTCGCGGTGACCCTACCTTGGTATAGCCACATGATGAATAACAAATTGATCTCTAAAAAAAACGCTCTGAAGACCTCTCCAGAGCGTTTTTATCTAGCCGACATTGCCGTGTGCAGATTAATCGGTCTCCCGGCGCGACATCCGATTGGGGGCCGCTAATCTGACATTATTTCAAATAAGCATCTAGAACTTTAATGATGCGATAGCAGGCGGTTATAGTCGGCACTTCAAGGCCTAGTTCAGCTGCTTTCTTGATAAAAGGCTTAATGATGTCATCGGCTTCAGTTTTACGACCGCGCAGTACGTCATCATGCATAGACGTTGTACCTTTATAACCACGGTCCTGCAGCTGTTTACCCATGCCTAACATGGTCTCAACCGCTTCATTGTCATCCTGAATGGCATAAATCTGCTTAAGACGTGAAATCGGCGCATAGAAATTCTGGGGCTCGTACCCCTGGGCCGTATACACCGATAACAATTCGCGCGCGATAGCCACGTAATGCTCAGCCCCCTCACGCACCAGTAATCCGTGAACAAAATCGAGCTCGGTGTTGCCTACCAGAGTAGAAACCGCAAAGGTTGATGCATTGGCAATCTGAGTTAATTTTTCCCAGAGCACCTGCTGAATATAAGTAACTGCTTTGGTCGGTAAACCGCCTTTGTTGAACACTTCAACAATAGCCTCAACACGAGGACTAATGGTGCCGTCCAGCTCACCAAAATAGGCAGTACAATCGACCGTCATGTGGTTATTTACTTCACCCGGAGCGACCAGGTAGCCACCCTCAATAGTAGACGCGCCCATTACCTTGCTAGCGTCACCACACCAGTCGGCCAACTGACCTTCTTTGACAATATTGTTCTGCACAGAGAAAAAAGTATCAACCCGATCGATCAAACTTGCAGCACCCGCTAGCGCTGTGTGGGTATCCTTACTCTTAACCGCCAGCATCATGTAGTCAAAGTGGCCTTCAGCCTCATCAGCAGTGGCACAGGCAGTAATGTTTTTATTGACCAGGTGTTCACCACGTAGGCCAGAAATACTTAAGCCATTCTCGTTAATGGCATCAGCATGGGCCTGACGACAAATCAACGTGACATCAACCCCAGCTTCCGCCAGATAACCACCAATGACGGAACCTAAACCACCTGCACCCAACACCACTAAACGCATGCTCTTCTCCCAATGTTTCTATTGATCGTTAACTCGGTTTTTAGACTTTTCAACTGAAAATATTTGATAACCAAACGCGCTAAAACGAGGCATTAATTATGACATTTAAACTAAAAACGGCCCCGGCGAACAAATCACCGGGGCCGTAGATTTAACCTGCTAAATTAAGATCAGGCAACACCCAACTCAATCAGTTTTGCTTTAATTTCTTCAGCCCGTGCGGCACCCGGGGTCGCCACCGGTGCAAGACAAGGGCCAGCCTTCAGACCGATGACTTCGTACCAGTGTTTTAATGTACCCAATGCACTGGCATAAGTAGCTGTCGCGGCAATAGTCCAGAGGAACTCATCTTCGTAGTAATTGCGCACCGGAGCCAGTTCTGCCCAGGCCGCACGGGATTTTTCATATTCACCAGCCTGACCAAAGCGCACATAGTCATTTACCAGGTCACGTTTTTTGCCGTACAAAATGTAGGAGAGTTCACCCCAAAGCACCTGGCCACCTTCGCGCTGCTCTTCACAGTACCAGTACTCGGATGGATCCATGATGATGAAATCGTCACGCATTTCACGACGCATTTTCATGGTAACCGCGCGGTTTAAATCACCCTGCTTAACGCCAATAACGGTGTCGAGGTCAGCCAGTCGAGCGGTCAGGTCAAAGCCCATCACCTTGCCAGAAACCGGGGTACGGTAGAGACAAATAGCCAGATCAGAGCGATCGGTCATATATTTAAAGTAATCAAAGATTTCCTGGTCGGTACGTAACTGTACGACCGGATTGATAACCTCAGCGCCGTTGTAGCCAAGCTTTTCGACAAAATGCATTTTGTCCAATGCCTGATGTACTGAAGGGTCAAGGATAATGGTCCAGAGATCCAGACGACCTTTATTTTGATCGGCAACAATTTCGTGAAACCGCATCCATTCGCCCAGATTCAGGTTCCAGCATTCTGAAACGAAACCACCAACAACGAGGGCATTAAGCCCCATGTCGATATAGGCTTCGATATTGGAGCGAATACCTTCCTCATCCATGGTGCCATCTTGGTTAAATGGCC
>JAESTY010000092.1 GCA_016763355.1 Immundisolibacteraceae bacterium | reverse complement strand
GTCCCAGGTCTGTTTATCAGGTTCAATATCCAGAAACTCGGCGATTCGTTGCATCTGTTCGGGCAGATCTGCGCGCAAATCATTGAAATGAACCATCAACAGATTCGGTAGGTGACGCGCGGCCCACCAACTGCGCAGGCTTTCCCAGAACGGCCAGAACGGATGGCCATCGAGGGCCATCCAGTCGCCCCAGTACTCTGCGATGTCATCGGTTGGCGGTTCTATCGCTGGGCCGACTCTTCCGGGGGTGTTGTTGAGGGCGTCGTACCATTGCGGCAGGGCATTGGCGTGGTGGTTGTACATACTCCACACCACATCGCGGGCATCCCGGGCGATGTAGATGTATTTAGCTTTTGGTGAATAAACCAGAGCATCCAGGGGTAAATGGGTTTTGATAAACCGACGATGCTGCTGTGCTTCAAGCATCGCAAACTTCTGCGCTTTCGGAGCGATGCGGATATCAAGCCACGGCGACAGATTGGCCGCTTCCAGGGTCGGGTCGCCGCCAAAGATAAGCTGGCCGACGATCTGCTGCATCCAGGTAGTACCGGCCTTGGCATAGGTGGCGATAATCACGTCATCATCGCGAAACTCGAAATCGTTCCAGACCGTCGAGTCGAAATGGTGGTTATGAAACTCGCGGGTTTTGATCGGCCAGGGGGTATCTGATGTCATCCGCGAACTCCTCCGGTTTCAGCGCTGCCCAAATTCCTGGTTAATATACTCTGCGGCGAGTTGTTCGCAACGCCTAAGCAGACCAGGTCGCGATCTACTCCAGCGGCATACCCGCGTACTGCTCGCACATCGAGCGCATGGCGTGGATCGACTGGGTGACGTAATCCAGTTCCACCTCCTGAGCACGCTGATCGAATCGGGTCTGGTCGGGGAATTTATGTAATAAGCCGGTCAACCACCAGGAGAAGCGGGCGGCGTTCCAGACTCTTTTTAACGCGGTGGTGGAGTAGTTGTCTAGTTGCTGATCATTATTATTCTGATAGTGATCGATCAATCCATTCGACAGATAATGCACATCTGAAATGGCCAGGTTGAGCCCTTTGGCACCGGTGGGGGGCAATATATGCGCTGCGTCTCCGGCCAGAAATAGTCGGCCGTAGGACATAGGTTCGGCCACAAAGCTGCTCAGTGGGGCCAGGGATTTCTCGATGGTTGGCCCGGTGACTATGGTTTCGGCGTAATCTTTTGGCAACCGGGCAGTTAGCTCAGCCCAGAACCGATCATCGGACCAATCATCGATGTCGGTCTCAATCGGTACCTGTATGTAATACCGACTAAGCATTGGCGTGCGTTTTGATACCAGCGCAAAGCCGCGCTCGTGGTGGCAGTAGGTCGGCACCGGCAGCGGCGGAGTTTCGGACATGACCGCTAACCAGGCAAACGGATATTTTTTCTCAAATGTCGTTAATACGGATTCCGGTATTGCCGTACGACTGACGCCATGAAAACCGTCGCAACCAGCGATGTAATCGCAATCAATGCGTTGTTCCTGTTCATCTTTAATATAGGTGACGTAGGGTCGTTCGCCCTTCAGGTCATGAAGCCTGACGTCGTCAACCTGATTAATAATCTCGCCGCCAAGGTCATCGCGTGCGGCGTAGAGGTCTTCGGTGAGCTGGGTCTGGCCGTACATCATCATCGAGCGACCGGCATATTTTTGAGTATTGATTAACAACCGACTGCGCCCTGCCCAGGCAATGCCGGAGCCTTCATGAACTGCTCCTTCACGATCCATACGTTCGCTGACCTGGGCTGCTCTGAGTACTTCGACGGAACCCCATTCGAGCATGCCAGCACGAATCCGTGACAGCACATGGGCACGGCTCTGGCGTTCGAGCACGATGCTGTCGATATTATTGAGTTGCAATATCTGCGATAAAAGCAGTCCGGCTGGACCGCCACCAATAATTACTACCTGTGTAGATATAGCCACCGTCTCCTCCAGGTCACCCTTATGCGCATCACTTATGGTTAATCGGCGTTATCCTCATGTCACCTTAGTTTTTATTATTAATCTGAGTGTCGGACATGGCTTTATGGAACGCGCTGATTTTGTATCATTAGGCCCGTTGAATTCAACATTTTGAATTATTTGATTAGGGAAGTTTAATTAATGTCGGCACTGACTGAGCTGCAATCCTGGCAAGGGCTACAAGGATTGGCTGATCAACTTCAGGATTGTTCCCTGTTGTCACTGTTTGGACAGCAGGAACAGAGGTTCGAGCAGTTTTCTCTAGCTGCAGCCGGACTATTTCTGGATTACTCAAAAAACAGAATTACCGGGGAGGTAATGGGGCAACTATTTGAACTTGCCATTGAACGGGGCTTGCCCGCTGCGATCAGTGCAATGTTCAGTGGAGACCAGATTAACCAAAGCGAGCTTCGGCCGGTGCTGCATACCGCCTTGCGTAGTCGCAATAACAATTTGCTTGTCAATGGTGTCAACGTTATGGAAGGCATACGACAGCAGCTTGTCAAGATGGGACAACTCGTTGATGAGGTTCGTAGTGGTGAGTGGCGCGGCGTTACTGGTAAGCCGATTGTTGATGTAGTGAATATTGGTATCGGTGGGTCTGATTTGGGTCCCCGGATGGTGGTCGAGGCGCTTGCCGATCCGGGCTCAAACAATCCAGGTGTGCAATTTTTATCTAATGTCGACGGTGAGCACCTTCTGCAGACCTTAGCTCGGCTCGATCCGGAGACGACACTATTTATTATTACCTCCAAATCGTTTACGACTGCAGAGACATTGATTAACGCGACCAGTGCGCGCCAATGGTTTATGGATGCTTTAGGCGCTGACGCGCCTGTCAGTCAACATTTTATTGCTGTCTCTAGCAATGTTTCGGCGGCGGTTGAGTTCGGGATTGACGCGAATAACGTGTTTCAAATGTGGGACTGGGTTGGAGGTCGATACTCCTTGTGGTCCACAGCAGGACTGGCGATTGCTTTGGCCTGCGGCATGGATGCATTTAATGAACTATTAGCCGGTGCGGCTGACCTTGACGAACATTTTCGTCAGGCGCCGATGGACGAAAACTTACCGGTTATTCTTGCTCTAGTAGGCATCTGGAATCGCAATTTTCAGAACATTGAAAGCCTGATGATTGCACCCTACGATCAACGTTTGGCATCGCTACCTGCCTACCTGCAGCAAGCTGATATGGAAAGTAATGGTAAATCGGTAGATTCAAATGGCGCACCAGTTGGTGTTAAAACCGCTCCTATCGTCTGGGGAGGGGCGGGTTCTAATATCCAGCACTCTTATATGCAGCTGTTGCATCAGGGCAGTGTCACTGTCGCCAGTGATTTCATCATCAGCCGAGAACCGCGCATTGGATCACCATACAAAGATCATCATCGACTGCTGGTTGCCAATTGTTTTGCTCAGGCACAAGCGCTGATGCATGGCCGCAGTCAGCAGCAAGCGGCTGACGACCTGATAGCCGATGGTGTCAACTTAGATCAGGCGGCGTCTCTTGCTGCCCATCAACAACTACCCGGCAATCAGCCAAGCAACATGATCATGGTCGATAGCCTCGGTCCCCGGCAGCTAGGCGCGTTGCTGGCGCTCTACGAACAGAAAATATTCGTCCAGGGTGTTATCTGGGGTATTAACTCATTTGATCAATGGGGCGTGGCTTTGGGGAAAACCCTTGCTACCAAAATACTCAGGGCTATGGCCGGAGAACAGGGCAGCCTATCGGGGCGGTCAGATGCGTCACATGCGCCCGATGCTTCAGATGCTTCAAATGCTTCAAATGCTTCAAATGCTTCAAATGCTTCAAATGCTTCAAAT
>JAESTY010000091.1 GCA_016763355.1 Immundisolibacteraceae bacterium | reverse complement strand
CAGGTGGATCTCCATGTTGCCGGTACCCTTGAATTCTTCGTAGATCACATCATCCATACGCGAACCGGTTTCGATCAGCGCGGTGGCGATGATGGTCAGGCTGCCGCCTTCTTCCACATTACGGGCTGCGCCGAAAAATTTCTTTGGCCGATCAAGTGCGTTGGCATCGACACCACCAGTCAGGACTTTGCCTGATGAAGGCACGGTGGTGTTGTAAGCGCGTGCCAGGCGAGTAATGGAATCGAGCAGGATAACTACGTCACGCTTGTGTTCGACTAGCCGTTTGGCCTTTTCGATGACCATTTCAGCGACCTGAACGTGACGGGTGGCAGGTTCATCAAAAGTACTTGAGACCACTTCGCCGCGTACCGAACGAGACATTTCGGTGACTTCTTCCGGGCGTTCATCAATCAGTAGAACGATTAAGTAGCACTCGGGATGGTTGGTGGCGATCGAGTGGGCGATGCTCTGCAGCATCATGGTTTTACCCGATTTGGGTGATGACACGATCAGCCCGCGCTGGCCCTTGCCAATCGGCGCGATCATATCGATCAATCGGGGTGTGATATCTGCAGTGGTGCCGTTACCGGTTTCCAGGATCAGCTGATCTTCAGCAAACAGTGGCGTCAGGTTCTGAAACAGAATTTTGTTGCGGGCATTTTCTGGGGTGTCGAAATTAATTTCGGCAACCTTCAGTAATGCGAAATAACGCTCGCCATTTTTCGGTGGTCTGATTTTGCCGGCGATAGTATCGCCAGTACGTAGACCAAAGCGGCGAATCTGGCTCGGCGATACGTAGATATCGTCGATGCCAGCTACGTAGGAGCTACGCGGTGAGCGCAGAAAGCCGAAGCCATCCTGGAGCACTTCGAGCACGCCTTCGCCATAGATATCTTCACCTTTTTTGGCATGCGCTTTAAGCAGCGCGAAGATGATCTCTTCTTTGGGTAGGCGGCTGATGTTGCTGAGGTCGTCGGACTGAGCCATTTCGACCAGTTGAGCAACGGGTTTTTCTTTAAGTTCGTTTATATTCATGAGATGTACTAACTGATGCGCGTGACCGGAATGGTTATATGCGCGGGGGGAGGGTATTTAATTTAGTTCTGGATTATTGAATCAGGTCTGGATTGATTGGTTCTGCAAGTGATTACTTCTATAAAATGATTGCTGCTTAGATTTGATTGCTTTTGGCAGCTAGCCAGCGCTCTAGGATCTTGGCTAGGAAACAATCAAGAATTGTTCTATCTGTTCGGATTATTTGAGTTTTGTTTAGTGTTTAAACGCTCATGTCGTCCAGCATCCAATTGGCTCAAGTAGTGCAGCCAGTAGGGCTGGGCAAATTACTATTTACAGATTGCTGTCGATGAATGCGGCAAGCTGGGATTTGGAAACCGCACCGACCTTAGTAGCTTCGACCTGGCCGTTCTTGAAAATCATCAGGGTTGGGATGCCGCGGATACCATACTTAGGCGGGGTCTGCGGGTTTTCATCAATATTCAGTTTAACGATACTGAGTTTTTCACCGTATTCACCGCTGATCTCTTCAAGTACCGGAGCAATCATTTTGCAGGGCCCGCACCATTCGGCCCAGTAATCGACAAGTACGGGGGTGGCGGATTTGATAACGTCGTCTTCAAAGGATGCGTCGGTGACGTGTCCGATTCCTGAACTCATAGTGTGGTTTGTCCTACTAGCGCTGTGCCTGGATGGTGGCACGGGAATGGTTGTATGAAACTCTTAAAAGGATTTGTTGGCTGAGGTTTTGAGGCGTAAAACTGAGTGATTACGACCGGTAAGCACCTGAAGGAATTAAAAGGAGCCTTCAAAATTTTGTGCTTTTGGGCATTCTAATCAAATGTTTCGGCAAGTCAACTGCCTTCTTGAGTTCGATATTGCGGCGGTCTGGAATTAAGCGGGTAACGTGAAACTAGTTGCTTAGATTGATATGGGCATTGATATCGCGATTGATATGGCCGGCAGCATGTTTATTGGCAGCGCCAGTTTGTGGTTGCTCAGCACAGGTTATTGGTTTTGGCGATCAAGCAATCGATAACTGATTGCCTCGGCGACGTGTTGGCTGGTGATCTGAGCGTTGTGGTCCAGGTCAGCAATGGTGCGAGCCAGCTTTAATATACGGTGATAGGCACGCGCAGACAGAGCAAGCTTTTCCATCGCTCGTGCCAGTAGCTGGCCGCTTTGCTGGTCTAGCTCGCAGTAGCTTTCTATCTGTTTGGTATCCAGTTGTGCGTTGAGTGTTCCGCATCGTCGATGCTGTAGTTGTTGAGCGGCTGCAACTCTTGCAGCGACTGTTGCTGAAGTTTCTGCCCTTGGCGAGCTGCCTTCCAATTGTTCATAACTAACCGCAGCCAGCTCTACATGCATGTCAATGCGGTCAAGTAGTGGACCGGATATTTTACCTCGGTAGCGGCGAATCTGATCGGGGGTGCATCGGCAATTGGCGGCTTCATTACCGGCGTGTCCACAAGGGCAGGGGTTCATCGCTGTGACCAGTTGGAACTGGGCTGGGAACTGGGCTTGCTGGCCAGCTCGGGAAATACGGATGGAACCGGATTCTAGCGGCTCGCGAAGTGATTCGAGCACGCTGCGGTTAAATTCTGGCAGTTCATCCAGAAACAACACCCCATTGTGGGCTAACGAAATTTCTCCAGGCCCCGGCGGTTGGCCGCCACCAACCAGTGCCACGGCGGAGGCGGTGTGGTGTGGTGCCTGATAGGGGCGCTGTTTCCAGCTAGCCGGGTCCATGCCAAAACTGCTGACCGAATGGATCACCGCGCTAGCAATAGCCTGGTCGTCGTTCAGGGGTGGTAGCAAGCTCGTCAAGCGAGAGGCCAACATTGATTTACCGGCTCCTGGCGGCCCAATAAGCAGCAGGCTGTGGTTGCCCGCAGCGGCGATTTCCAGGGCCCGTTTGCCGAGCTGCTGGCCGCGGACATCTGCCAGGTCGCTATGATTTGATGGTGAAGTTGTGGTCTGCGATTTCGACTGTTCCATCTGAAATACAGGTAACGACTGCTGACCCGCCAGGTGGGCGCAAACATCGAGCAGGTTGGTGGCGCCAAAAAAGTTCAGGCCGCTGATCAGGGCAACTTCGGCGCAGTTCTGGTCGGGCAGAATCAGAGTCTTGCCCGCATCGCGGCAGGCCAGTGCGGCGGGCAAGATTCCTCTAATTGCCCGCAGTTCTCCGTTAAGCCCAAGTTCGCCAAGAAACTCGTAGTCATCGAGTAGAGCGCTATTTAGCTGGCCCGAAGCGCAGAGCAGAGTTAACGCAATGCCAAGGTCAAACCGGCCGCCGGTCTTGGGCAGGTCAGCCGGTGCCAGGTTGACCGTGATTCTGCCTAACGGAAACTCTAGTCGGCTGTTAATGATGGCGCTTCGCACCCGGTCGCGACTTTCTCTAACCGCGGTTTCGGCCATGCCGACGATGGCAAGTGACGGCAAGCCATTAGACAAATGGGTTTCAACAATTACCGCGGGCGCATAGATGCCCTGCTGGGCTCGGCTAGCGGCGCTTGCTAGTGACATGCGGTTTCAGTCAGTTTATGTCTGAAATAGCCGGGCTAATCTGCTGTTGCGTCAGGCTGCTGAGCGGCTTCAAGTGTCTCGATACGCTGCTCTAATGAATCTAAATGGATGCGTAATTTTGAGGTGATGGCCTGCTGAATCTCGAAATCTTCCTGGCTCACCAGGTTGAAGCGGTCGCCAATGGTCTGACCAACACCCTGTAAATTTTGCCGAGTATCGGCGGCGAGCTGGCCTAGCAGTTGAGCCATTTGGCCAAGGTCTTCCTGGATGCGGTTTTTCATAAGGATTGTTGATTCTCTAGGGCGTTTAAATTGATAGGTCCTAACCAAAAGCAGTGGCTTCTTTAAGGCTTGCTTAGACGAGCTTTATTAGGCGATGGATGCTGTCGGCTTGGTGACATTATCTGGCTAGTGTTTAGTTCACGCAATCAAAAGGTTAGCGCACCACATTAGGGATTTCTAAACAAGCCGCACCAATGCGGTGCGAAAATTTGCGTACCTTGTTTAGAGCAAAGTCTGCGATCCCGATAGACTCAAACAATGTGGATAAAAAAACAGAGTGAACTTAGCTGTTAATCCCCTCCACCTGGGCTGTCTTGTGACCCAGGGGGCCGACATAAACGCTGAGTTAGCTGGTGGTGGTCTATCTCGGTAACAGTTGAAAATAGTGTCTGGCATAAAAACTGCTAGATGATTGTATCGGGATACAGGGCTGACTCGTACAGACCCTGATAGCCGACTTCAGAATCAATCTGAAATATAACCTAAGTACTACATCAGCAAGGGAGCTTGATAAATGAAAAAGATTGCGATTTCCAGCTTGATTGGCGGCATTTTGCTAGCCTCAGGCGCACAGGCCGAAATCACCGGTAACGTAGCGCTGTCCAGCGATTACATGTTCCGCGGAATTTCACAAACCGACAACACGCCTTCTATTTCTGGTGGTTTTGACTATAGCCACGAAAGTGGTTTTTATGCGGGTGTTTGGGCTGCCAACGTCGATGAAGGCTTTTTCGATGGCGCTAACGTAGAAATAGATACCTATTTTGGTTTTGCTGGTG
>JAESTY010000090.1 GCA_016763355.1 Immundisolibacteraceae bacterium | reverse complement strand
TGCAGTGCACCCGAAAGTTACGCTCAAGATCGGTGGTCGCAAACAGGTGGGCCATTAACCGCTCTTTGTCGATTCGATTCGAGCGCGGTTGCAACACCAGCCGAGTGGGATGTTCGTGATCCGACTCATCCCGAATATCCTCTACCCAGGGCAATTTTTTGGCGATCATCTGCGCGGCGATCTGCTCCACCGCTTTAGTCCCAGAAACCTGATAGGGCAGGGTGTGAATAACGATCATGCCGTCTTCAATTTCATAGCGGGCACGCATACGTACCGACCCGGTGCCGCTGGCATAGAGCTGCCTTAGCTCATGTTTTGGCGTAACTATTTCAGCACCGCTGGGGAAATCTGGCCCGGGCATAATTTCCAGCAAGTCATCCAGCGTCGCTCTTGGACGCTGCAATAAATACACTGCGGCGGCGACCACTTCGCGCAGGTTGTGGGGCGGAATGCCGGTAGACATACCCACCGCGATGCCGCGACCACCGTTGAGCAAAATATTTGGCACCCGAGCAGGTAACAGAACCGGCTCATCTAAAGTGGCATCAAAATTGGGTTGCCAATCAACCGTACCCTGACCAAGTTCGCTCAGCAGTAGGGTCGCATAAGCCGCCAGTTTAGATTCGGTATAACGCATGGCTGCAAAGGATTTAGGGTCATCCTGTGAACCCCAGTTACCCTGGCCTTGCACTAGCGGATAGCGATAGGAAAATGGCTGAGCCATTAACACCATAGCTTCGTAACAGGCTGAATCCCCATGGGGGTGGTACTTGCCGATCACATCACCAATAGTACGCGCCGATTTCTTCGGCTTGGCGGCACCCCCAAGTGCAAGCTCCGACATGGCAAAAGTAATACGCCGCTGCACCGGCTTCAAACCGTCGCCCAGGTGTGGCAACGCCCGGTCGAGAATCACGTACATGGAATAGTCCAGGTAGGCTTTCTCGGTAAAAACCTGCAACGGCTGGCGCTCGGTTGCGTCTCCAGATTCGATCACTTCACTCATGGTTCGGTTTATTGCCCTGGTTTGCTAAATTCATCGATTAAGTTGGTTATGCCAGTCCGGCCAGATCGCCTTTGGTCTCTATCCAGTAGCGCCGGTCGGCAGCGCGTTTTTTAGATAACAACATATCCATCAAACTGGTGCTGTCGTCATCAGGGTCAATGGTTAACTGCACCAGGCGGCGGGTGTCCGGGTCCATGGTGGTTTCACGTAACTGCATCGGGTTCATTTCACCAAGACCCTTGAAACGTTGCACATTGGGAGTACCACGGATTTTTTCAGCACTGATACGATCGAGTACACCCTGCTTTTCAGCCTCATCCAGGGCATAAAAGACCCGTTTACCAACATCGATTCGATACAGCGGCGGCATTGCAATATAGATGTGGCCCTGCTCCACCAGTGGCCGAAAATGGCGCAAAAACAGCGCACACAACAGGGTGGCGATGTGAGCACCATCGGAATCAGCATCAGCAAGTACGCAAATTTTGCCGTAACGTAGTCCGGACAGGTTTTCATCACCCGGATCAACCCCAAGGGCAACGCTGATGTCGTGAACCTCCTGGGAGGCCAGCACGACTGCGGATGAAACCTCCCAGGTATTCAAGATCTTGCCCCGTAGCGGCAAAATTGCCTGAAATTCTTTATCCCGAGCCTGCTTGGCGCTGCCACCCGCAGAATCACCTTCGACCAGAAATAGCTCGGTTTTGGCTAAATCCTGGGAAGTACAGTCGGAAAGTTTTCCCGGCAATGCCGGACCACTGGTGATTTTTTTACGAACCACCTTTTTCGCAGCTTTCATACGTCGCTGCGCCCGATCAATCGCCATCTCGGCAATCCGTTGGGCAATTTCGGTATGTTGATTCAACCAGAGACTAAACGCATCCTTGCTAACACCCGCAATAAATGGCGCACATTCTCTAGAAGAAAGCCTTTCTTTAGTTTGACCGGAAAACTGCGGCTCCCGTAATTTAGTCGAGAGCACGTAACTACACTGCTCCCAGACATCATCTGGGGAAATCTTCACCCCCCTGGGGAGCAGGTTCTGAAACTCGCAAAATTCACGGATCGCTTCGGTTAAGCCGCTACGCAGACCATTGACATGGGTACCACCCTGGGCAGTCGGAATCAGGTTCACATAGCTTTCCACCACCGAGGTTCCGCCTTCTGGCAGCCAGCTAACAGCCCAGTCCACGGCTTCGTTTTCGCCTTTAAAACTACCAATAAATGGCACTTCTGGTAGCTGCTCAAAGCCCTCGAGGGCAATACTGAGGTAATCACTTAAGCCATCTTCATAAAGCCAGCGCTGCGTTTCGCCATTAGCCTCTTCAAAAAAGGTTACTTCGAGCCCCGGGCAGAGCACTGCTTTAGCCCGCAGCAGATGTTTAAGCCGTGATACCGAGAATTTATCGCTATCAAAAAATTGCGGATCAGGCCAGAACCGCAATTCAGTGCCGGTATTGCGTTTGCCGACTTCGCCGCTGCGTGTCAGTGGCTCAACCCGCTCACCATTGGCAAACGCGATCTGAAACTGACCACCGTCACGACGAATCGACAGTTCCAACCGGGTTGACAGAGCATTAACTACGCTAACGCCAACACCATGCAGGCCACCAGAGAACTGGTAATGATCCGTATTGAATTTGCCACCTGCGTGCAGCCGAGTGAGGATAACTTCAACGCCGGGTAGGCCCTCCTCGGGGTGCATATCAACCGGCATACCACGGCCGTCGTCTTTAACCGACAGGGAACCATCTCGATAGAGCGAGACCTCTATTTTGGTGGCGTGGCCTGCCAGAGCTTCATCGACCGAGTTGTCGATCACTTCCTGCGCCAGATGGTTGGGCCGCTCGGTCTGGGTGTACATGCCGGGGCGTTTTCGCACCGGGTCTAATCCGGTTAAGACTTCGATCGACGCGGCGTCGTAGTTCTGGCTCATCGGGTGCTCAGTAATCTGTTGAAAAACAGTGGTTCAATTCACGCATCTCTAAAAAACCATGTAAACCTGTAGACAAAAAAAACCCCGGGGGCGCGAACGACCCCAGGGCTTTTAATACATTGCTTTCTTAAGCGTCCAGACTATCCAGCGCTTTCTGGAAACGGTTGGCGTGTGAACGCTCCGCTTTGGCCAGAGTTTCAAACCAGTCAGCAATTTCTTCAAAGCCTTCTTCGCGAGCGCTTTTGGTCATACCAGGATACATGTCGGTGTATTCGTGGGTTTCACCAGCAACTGCTGCTTTCAGGTTGTCCGAGGTGGCACCAATTGGCAGGCCAGTAGCTGGGTCGCCAACCGATTCCATGTACTCAAGGTGACCGTGGGCGTGGCCAGTTTCACCTTCAGCGGTGGAACGGAATACGGCGGCGACATCGTTGTAACCTTCTACGTCAGCCTTGGCGGCGAAGTACAAGTAACGACGGTTGGCCTGAGATTCACCAGCGAAGGCGTCTTTCAGATTCTGTAGCGTATTGCTATCTTTTAATTCCATTTCTGATCTCCTGT
>JAESTY010000089.1 GCA_016763355.1 Immundisolibacteraceae bacterium | reverse complement strand
TTGGGGCTTGGAAGTGCTCCGCAGTAGACCATCGGCACCGAGCAGGTAGTGCACCCGAGTTTTCCTTATGCCACTGTAATCAGCGGTGGCAGCAAAAATACGATTCAGATTGACCTGCATGGCGATTAGACCAATTCGGCTACCGAACTCGTCGGTCAGTGGCGCAGTGATGAAACTACTGAGTTGGTTGTCCGCTGGCGCGTACTTTTCAAGGTCAGAGAAACTGGTAACACCTGATTGCAGCGAGAGCCGCGCGGAATCGGCAAAATGGGTTGCTGCCAGTGGGCCGGTGAATAAATTGCTGCCCATATCTGTACCACCGTTAACGCTAAATAACACGATGCCGTCGTTACTGATCAGGTAAATATCTTCGATGTAGTCATAGCGGCGATTAACGGTGAGCAGATGGCCACGGGCCTCGTCAGCACGGCTGACCCAGTCAAAACTACGCACATAACGATGCGCAGATTTGCCACTTGATTTAAAACCCTGTTCTAGTGACTGCAGTAGGGCTGAGTTATGTGGGTTTTCTGCCTGACTGCTTATATCCATGCGGCGGTAATCAAACCAGGTCTTCATTTGCTCTGCCTTGGCGCGGGCTGCGACCTGGAGACTGTCCGCGGCTGCCTGGCTTAAATTTTTATGGGCTTGCTGATACCCCAGGCTAGTGATGATCATCAATGGCAATAAAGCCATGATTAGAAACCAGCGAATTAGGGAACTTCGTAGCGTTCTGTTAGGTTTTTTCGACGCTGAAACTACAGACTGATCTGCAGCTTTGTCAGCTGGTGGCAGGTTGGGCAGATTGTTAGCTGAGGAGTCACCGCTGGTGAGTTTGTTAATACGATCCACGTGAACCGCCTTTGGTTTCAGGTTGGCTGGTCAGGCTCGACTGGGTAGTGGTTGTGGATTGCTTTTCGGTAGGTGATTCTAGGTTTGGTGTTGCTCCGCTGTCGGTACCAAATCGCTGATCTGCGAAGCTATCGATATCGATGGTCGAGCTGATGATGCCGCCTTCAATGGCGAAATCCATGATCTGTTTGAGGCCACCCTTGTCGACATTCAGGTAGTTGTAGTTAATCACCCGTAGGTTGGGGTCCAGACTGGCCAGAATTGCGTCATGGGTGTGCGCGGGAATATGTTTGCGAATTATCTGAATGATCTTTTCGAGCTCTGCACCACCCTGGTTACGCGCGGTTTCAATATCCCGGCCGGCCTGCTGGATATATCTCATCACTTCCTGAGTAGCAGCGAATTTTTGCTCTATGGCCTGATCCTGAGCAAGCACAATGCATTCGACATGACCCTCCGGCCAGGGCATAACATCTTTTGAATACCAGGCTACATGGCCGTAACCACCGGTTTCGACCACATCAGCCCAGGGTAATGATTGAACGAATGCGGCCGGTTGAGCGCGGTTGCTGAGTCCCTTGATAAATGCCGGGGATTTGGAGGGCGCAACGGGGATCAGTAGTACGGGGGCGGGGCGGTTTGGAATCAGGGTTAGCGAAACCCCCTGTTGTTTTAAATATCGGTAGAGCACCACCGAGTGAGTCGCCAACAGGTGAGGCATACCAATCTCGGTGGGCCGGCCACCATTTTGATAATTGACGATTAAGGCTTGAGCCAGGGATTTACCGGGTTTGCGATCTGCTCTTAACGATGCCAGATCGATCTGGTCATTGAGTAGGTCGTTGATAGCCATAGCGCTGCCATCTCGGTGCATGAGACCGATCCAGCGAAATTTTGGCCTGACGCTGAACATATCCATTGCCAGTGGACTCATCACGAACGCCATATCAGCCTGGCCATCTTGAAAATAGGCTCGCAGTAGATCCCAGTTTTTCATCTGCTCTATTTGAAAGTCGGCATGCACCATCTGGTTGCGATAACGCTCATAGGCGACGATGCCGGCGTAGTGATCAGCTAGCGGGATATAGAGCGCGTGTATGGTTTGGCGAGGTTGCGCAGCGGTTACTGTAAAACTTGAAATACAAATTAGTAGCCATGCCAGGATCGATAGGAACCCTGGTTTTGGAGCGCTATTTTTATCGTTAGCAAGACCTTCACTAATCAACATATGCTTATTTGCACCCCGGTAATTGAAAGGCTTACGGGTTCAAACCCGGCAGCCTGGTTGAGGCCGTCAGGTCTTGCTTGCCACGTAGGCGGCACATTGGCAGTGGCCGCTTTAGGTCGTTGCAAGGGTTAGTGTCCAGACTTATGGCGGCCTGCCTCATGTTGACTTGAGTTAGATTATTTGCGGTTGGAAAACTTGGGTTTGGAGTATTTCAAAGACTTGCTGAATCGGTAGGCCCACGGAAGTGGCTAGTTAGTAACCTAAGCGGCTGGAGAGCTAGCAATAGGCCATTAGTGGTCAATGAGCTTTAACAGATGGCTGTTGGTGGATATCGGTTGATTGGAGTGGTGGTTTTGACTTTGGCTTTCGCTTTGGCGAAGCGAAAATGTTTAACTGCCCGGTGAAGCGGCCTGCGCCGGTTCGAGAGGTTATTGATCTAACCAGGGTGAATGATGATGGGTGTGAGATTTGCGAAAGGCTATTTGCTGATAATTGGGGTTTTGTTTTACATCCCCTTTGGAGTGCTGTTTCTGATCGACCCGGCCGCCATGTTTGCAAAGATGGGCATATTGTTTGGCAGTGACATGGCGCTGGAGGAGGTGCGGGCCTCCCATGGAGGGGTCTGGTTGATAACCGGGCTGTTTTGCGTGGTATCGGTCTGGCAGCAGCAATGGCTGCGTTATGTGCTGGTTTATCTGTTGTTGTTTAACGCAGGCTTTGCGATTGGCAGGGTAGTCAGTTTGGTCGAGGCAGTGGTGCCGGCGATGCAGTTGGTGCCGTTATTTGGATTTGATTTGATCCTGGTGCTGGTCTCGGCGGTTCTGTTAAGCCGAGCAGACCTGCCCGAGCTCAACTCGGGCCGGGTCGCTAGCAATGAACCGATAGACGCCTAACGAGCGCTGCTCAGCCGCGGACTAGCTCTTCGACGACTTTATACTGGTGGCGTACAGCCACCTCCTGGTCTGAGAGATGAATTTCCTTGATTGCGCCGGACATGAGTCCGCGTTGGGTCGCCTCTACGGTATTGAGATCTTCCCGAAGCAGATCGCGCAGGGCAAGTTTGGAGTATTCCCGGCTGATCGCTTCACCGGCATCGGCCGGTGGAATCATATAAAAGCGATACTGCCACAGGGTCTTGTCGACAGCGACAGGCCAGAAGTGATAAGTGAAAAACCAGCCGTTGGCCACATCAATGAAGAAGTTTGGAAAACAGACATTGATATCAAAAAGCCAGTGTTTATGGTCGTCAGGATTCGTGCCAGGCGTAAACTGCTGTTCCATCGCGCCTTCCTGCAGCCAAAGTGACGAGGCGAGCTGATAAGAGAGCATTTCTGCGGGTCGATTCTGGGCGACATATTCCGGGTTCATTGGCACCGATGCCGAGCGGTGGGGGCCAAACAGGCGCACAGAGCTTAAATGCATATAGGGATCGTCACTGTCAGGGTCGAGCATATCTCCGGCGGTTAAGCGGTGCACAAAGCCAGCGTGATAGGACTCCTGAAAAGCGTCGATGATGACTTTCCAGTTAGCGTTGACCTCTGCTTCGAGGCGGTGCATCGGCACCATCTGCTCGAATGGGAAGTCTTTTAACTGATCACCAAGACCACCGAGATATTCGATTAAAGATTGTGAGGGGTCGGGATCTGCGTTAATGAAAATAAAGCCCTTCCAGGTTTCGCATTGCAGCGACACCAGGCCAAGTTTGTTTTTATCAAGATTAAAAAATTGGCCCTCATCAGGTACAAAAGCCAGTTCGCCCTGGTTGCTATAAGTCCAGCCATGGAAGTCACAACTAAAACCTTTGGCGTTGCCGCAGCCGCTGGCAATCTCGTTGCCACGATGGCGGCAGACGTTGTGAAAGGCTCGAATTTGCTGATCATCACCGCGAACGATGATCAACGAGCTTTGCAATATGGCGATGCTCTGCACCATATAGTCGCCGGGCTTGGGCAGGTCTTCGATTCGGCCGACGTTAAGCCAGCTTTTTTTAAAAATTTTCTCTCGTTCTAACTCGAAGTATTCGCTGGAGGTCATCGACTCGATCGACAATGGCCCACTACCAAGCTGGCTAAACTGGGTGTTAAAAGGTTTGGCGTCCGGTGCGTTCATGGTACGGCTCCTTTCAGGTTTGTTCGATCAGGGTCTGGTCAGCGTAGAGGCCTGCCGGGGTGTCGGCAAAGGGTGGCATGATCAGGAATCGTTCTGGTTCAAAGCTGTTGGGAACATCTGGTTGATTGAATATTTCGATCGCTGGTGCCACTTCCATTAACATCTTTGCCAGGTTGAGCAGCCGTAGTTGTTGGCTATTGAACTCAAGCAGCGGCCGCGGCCGAAGATAATCGACAATCAGCTGCATTTCGGGAAGCACGGCCTGGTAAAACTCGCGAAGGCTCTCGATGGTTGAGCTAATGCGCTTAAGGTTACGACCGGCCTCGTCGCCGATACTCCACTCGCTGGCGAAGGGTTCCAGGGCGTTGAATGGTTGCGGTAGCAGTTGGCCGTTCATGATGGGCTCCACGGATTACTGGTTGGCAGTTTTTGGTAATGGCAGTGCCGGACTGGTGTTGGCCTGGACATAGCTGCCGATCGCAGTAATGGCTTCGCGACCCTCTGGAATCAGCGCAGCGAACATCTGCCAGACATGGGGCATTCCTGGCCAGATTTCGAGGCTCACCTCTCCCGCGCTAGTGGTGATTTTGTCGGCGACACGGCGGGCATCATCCAGCAGTATTTCGTCGCTACCGACCTGAATCAGTATCGGCGGTAAGGCGTCTAAATCCGCATAATAGGGTGACATTCGTGGGTCGGTCCTATCCTGGCTGCTGGTCTCTGTTCCGGCGTAGGCGTCGGCCATCGCGCCGAGGGCACCGGCGGTTAACATCGGGTCAGCCCCTGAATTGCTGGCCATAGTGGGGCCGCTGAAACTCAGGTCGCTCCATGGCGACAGGCAAACCGCGGCAGCAGGTAACGGGTCACCGGCTTCGCGTAAAGCCACTAGCGTGGCCAGTGTCAATCCGCCACCGGCTGAGTCTCCGGCGATGGTGATGTTGCTGGCGGCTATGCCATCATTGATCAGCGCCCGGTAGCAGCTCAGGGCATCTTCGAGTGCAGCCGGAAATGGATGTTCTGGCGCGAGTCGATAATCGGCGACAAACAGGTCGGCTGCAGCGGCAATCGCCAGTCGTCCGGTTAAATCACGATAGGCCTCAGCACAGCCGAGCATATAGCCGCCGCCATGAAGATAGAGCAGGGTGCGCTGGCCGCTATGTTGACCATATCGGACCCATTCACCGGCTACCGAACCGAGTTCGCTGACCTCATAGCTGACATCTGGTTGGGGTTTAAAACTTCGGGCCATCATTTTGGTGAAATCGGCCCGCTGTTTTTCTATGGGTACCGAACTTGGCTTTTGACGTTTGAATACCAGCCGTAGCAGGCTGGTTAAAAAATAACTACGTAAGCTTCTCACCTTTATCCTCTCCCGATCAGGTGCAGCTCTGCACCAGCAATCACGATGGCTCGCTGGGCACAGATTAATAGTCGCTATGTTGCCGCATTTCCAGTGTTGCGCAAGTCGAAGTTACTAAACTGGGTGACAAAAAGACTGATCAGTTTTAGGCAAGGGTGCTATGCAACGATATCAAGTGCTGTTTGAATCTGTTGCTCACGACTGGTTTTTAGTTGGCCTGTAAGTGCTGGCTCAGTTGGCTTGTTGGTGGTTTCTGCTGCTTGTTCACTGGCATTGTTTTTATCACTGGCATCACTGGCATCACTGGCATCACTGGCATCACCGGCATCACCGGCATCACCGGCATCACCGGCATCACCG
>JAESTY010000088.1 GCA_016763355.1 Immundisolibacteraceae bacterium | reverse complement strand
TGCTGGTCTTTATAAAGAACCACTGGTGGGATTATTTCAGAGCCAGTCCAGAGCCAGTTCAGAGCCAGTCCAGAACCAGTCCAGAACCAGTCGAGGAGTAACCAGGCACTAATCTGCCACTATTTCAAACTTCATCGAACCACCGGTTAATTCGGTGATTAATATGCGACTGCCAGCGGGGCAATCGGGGCCAGTGATTCCCCACCGAGTGTCATCGAGTATGAGTTTTCCTCGGCCGGAAACCACTGCTTCATTAAGCACAAAGGTTTCACCAACAAACTGTTGGCCACGACGATTTAACGTCGAGGTTTGCTCTAGTTTGGGACGCCCCCTACGCCACTGCATGGCACCGATGATGGTGACCACTGAGGTGACTGAAAACAGCATTATCTGCAGTTCACCACCCAGGGACGGTATCGCAAGCAACAGAACACCAACGATTGCGGCCGCAATTGCCATCCAGAGAAAAAATGCGCCGGGTAGCATGGCTTCGAGTAGTAGCAGTGCAACAGCACCCGCCCACCAGTGCCAGAACAGTATTTCATCCGGTGTTAGCTGATTAATTAGCTCAGTCATCAGGAGTTGGCAGGGTCAGGCTGCGCGGCTTTTTTAATCAACTCGGCAATGCCGCCGATAGCGCCAATCACACTTGAGGATTCCAGCGGCATGAATATCACCTTGTCGTTGCCAGAGGAGGCGATATCTCTAAGTGATTCAATGTATTTGTTGGCGACAAAATAATTAATCGCATTAATGTCGCCATTGGCGATGGCTGCTGAAACCACTTCGGTGGCTTTGGCCTCAGCTTCAGCAAGCCGTTCTCGGCCTTCTGCTTCCCGGTAAGCGGCTTCGCGCTGGCCTTCGGCTTCCAGGATTGATGATTGTTTTGCGCCTTCGGCCCGAAGTATTTCGGCCTGCCGCACGCCTTCAGCCTCTAAAATTAGCGCTCGTTTTTCTCGCTCGGCTTTCATCTGTCGGGCCATGGAATCAACCAGGTCAGCCGGCGGCGAGATATCCTTTATTTCGATCCGGGTTATTTTGATACCCCATGGGTTGGTGGCTTCATCGACCACGTTGAGCAGCTCGGCATTAATCCGGTCTCGTTTCGACAGTAGTTCGTCCAGGTCCATCGATCCCATCACCGTACGAATATTGGTCATGGTCAGGTTTAGTATAGAGAGCTCAAGTTGGCGCACTTCATAGGCGGCTTTGGCGGCATCAAGAACCTGGTAGAAGACCACGCCGTCGACCCGGATCATGGCGTTATCTTTGGTGATGACTTCTTGCGATGGCACATCCATCACCTGTTCCATCATATTCATCCTGGCGCCAACCTTATCGAGAATCGGCACGATGAAATTTAGCCCCGGAGACAACGAATGGGTGTAACGACCAAAACGCTCGACCGTGTATTCGTTGCCCTGAGGCACCGCTTTTACACCGAGAAACAATAACGCAGTGGATAGAAAGAACAGCGCAAGAATAAACAGTTGAAAGCCGGTCATGATTCCCCCCAGTGAGAACAACAGAGATAACAAAATTGACACCGCACTTTACATGACCAGGGCTCCCCTCTGGTAGCAACTGTTAGTAAAAATGGGTTGGGTTTTTGCTCCAGCTGGTAGCGCAGTAGGAAGTAGAGAGGGTTAAAACTTAGCGTTGTTCGGCTGAAAAAACGCGGATACAGTTACGGCCAGCTGCTTTGGCTTCATAGAGGGCGGTGTCGGCTTCCCGAAGCAATTGTTCGAAATCCTTTTGTTGTGGGTCGTATTGAGCAATGCCGATGCTTGCGGTGCAGATGATGTCGGCATTCAGATAGCGGGTAGGGTTATTTTCTATCGAGCTTCTTAGTCGCTCTGCAAAAGCCTGCGCGCCGCTTATATCGGTACCCGGTAGTAGCACTGCAAATTCTTCACCGCCATAGCGCGCGGCGATGTCGATGTCGCGCACACACTGCCTAATTTGATTACTGATGTTCATCAGTACCTGATCTCCACAGGGATGGCCGTGGCTGTCATTGATGCTTTTAAACAGATCCAGATCAAAGATAAGCAGTGAAAAATCGTTTTGATAGCGCTGCGCCTGGCTAAACATTTCGGTCAGTCGTTGCTGCCAGTAGCCGCGGTTATACAGGTTGGTGAGCGCGTCAAGCCGGTTCTGTTGTTCTAGTTTCTTTATCGCGTCCTGCAGCTGCAGGTGATAGAGCGCCGTGTCGGTGGCATCTTCCAGCGTGATGCAGATCGCCTCTACTTCCCCATTACTATCTTTCAGCGGCAGCAGGGTCGCGTTTTGATACATTTGCTCGAGGCGACCGGTGATAGGCCGAGTATGCGGAAAATTAAATAACCAGGGGTGCTGTTGCCAGGAGACGAACCCAAAAGAGCGCAAGGTAAACACGGCACTAAATTGGCGTTGCAACCAATCCAGCGGCAGTTCGGGAAAGCAGTCAAACAGCCCCTTGCCGATTACATCCGCTTCGGACAGCCCACTATGGGTTGCCATGAATCGATTCCAGAGCCGGATGGTATAGGCCCGGTCAATGACGATGACGCCTTCATTGAGGCGATCAACAATGACGTCAGCGTAATCATATTGCGAACGATTTTCGGCCACCACTGGGGCAGGGCGTGCACTCATTGATAATCGCCTTCAAGATCCTCCAGGAGTTTATCGGTTAAGGTAAACAGCTGAGCCAGTGCAGGGTTGGTCATCAGTAAAAACAAATTGCACATAAAGCCGCCAGATTCACTGTAATGAACCTGAATACGTAAACAGAAATCCCAGCTAATTTCGTCGAAATCAAGCAGGTTATATCCATATACCTGTTGGCCCAGCATTGATGGGGCGGAATAGTCAAGATCCACCTCAAGCTGATCGGCAATACCATTCATGCAGGAGCTGGTTAGCGTGTTGGTCGCCTCCAGCAGAAGCTCTCTTTCTAGTTGATCTGATGGCGCTTTCTCAATGTGCAGTAACTCTGCCAGGCGCAGGTAGCAACCCTCACCAAACACAGCAATAGCCTCGCCACGAATACCGGTTGGGTTGCTGCCTTCATAGAACCCCTGGCGAATTGCAGACACCAGCTCACTGCTGGGTTCCAGAGTTGCCTCTTCGCTCATATCAGCAGACAGTTGATCTCGATTAACCATCGAAATCACCAGCACCGAAAGGTCGATGAAGGTTTCCATATGACTGGCCAGTGACGCGCCTGCACGGCCCATAGCGACGTTAATCAGTTCCTGCAGCGTGTCGCGCCTGTCTTCGGTCAGCTCCAGGCTAATGTCTTTAATAGTCATCAACGCTAAGCCAGCACGATGAAACCGAACTGATTAAGAATGGCACCGAGTTTTTCAATATCGACGGGTTTTTTTATAAACTCAAGCGCCCCCAGCGCCATCACCCGTTGACGGGCTTCAACCTGCACATCAGCAGAAACCACGATTACCGTGACCTCTAATTTCTGTTCCTTAATGGCCGCGAGCACCTGGTAGCCATCCATTTCAGGCATGGTCAGGTCAAGAAACACCAGCTCACCCTTACCCTCATGAATAGCAGCCATCGCTTCGACGCCATCCGCGGCGGTAGAAACTTCGATGTCCCATTCTTTTGGTAGCGAGCGTTGTAACTGACGCCGCGCGAGGCGGGAGTCGTCAACAATCAAAACTGAAATTGGCACTCTTTTTATCCCCTTATCGAACTGTACTTATGTCGGTCGCAACAATATAGAGCACCATTCAGAACGGAGTGTCGAGACCAAATTAACATTCTGTCTTGACTGTTATAGCGTCAACAGAGTGCTAGAAATTTCTATTAGCCTTCACTATTCCGTTCTTTTTCCAATGACCCTGCACCTGCCGACAGATAACTAAACCTCAGCGCTAAAACAGGGGGCATTTGCGATCCTCTCCAGACCGCCCACAAAGAAGTATCGACCTAAACTTCAGTTACTTAAAGAAAGCCTGGTCCATGGGGGTGTTAGATCGATTTAGGCGGGGAACCCAAGTTAAAAACAGAGCGTTTACTGGCTGATTTGAACTAGAAAATTACTGACATGGCCAGGTATTTCAATCGGCTGCCTCGTTTTTTTTGATTACGAAGTAGGCCGCTGCGGCGCCAAAATCAATGGTTAGTTAGCAAATGAAAACGGCAGCCAGGTAGGCCAACCGTAAACCACAACTATTGCCAACCTTTGGTATCCAGCGCTTGAGGCAAGGGTTCCACCCATAGCAGCCATTCTCCAAGATTAGCTGAAAACTCCAGATAGGAACCCACGCA
>JAESTY010000087.1 GCA_016763355.1 Immundisolibacteraceae bacterium | reverse complement strand
CTGAGCTACGCGCCTGCTGCGCTGCAGAGATTAATGACTCCGACAACGACCCCGATTTCAGGGGGCGCAGAAGATACCATACTGTGCGCTGGGGTCAACCTAAATTGGCCTTGTCGCATTGAAAGCTCGGTGCTGATTAGCCTCTATGCCGAGGCTGAAGCTGCTATCTATTCAGGGTTGTTGTTTGATAGGTGAAATTGTTGGTTATCCGGTGGCTGTTTCGCTGATTAGTGTTTGGCGACGGATCTGGCCGATTTCATCACGGACTCGTGCGGCCTCTTCAAATTCCAGGTTCTCGGCATGCTGATACATTTTCTGTTCCAGCTCTTTCATGATGCGGCCGATTTTTCGTGGCGACATCTCGCCATAACGCGGTCGTTCCTCGGCGACCCTTTTACTCTCTGAGGACTTGCTGCTGCCGTAGGTTATTTGAATAATGTCAGTGATGGCCTTGCTAACCCCGGTAGGGGTTATGTTGTGTTTGAGGTTATGAGCGGTTTGAGCTTCACGGCGACGGTCGGTTTCATCGATGGCTTTTGCCATCGATTTGGTGATCTTGTCACCATAGAGAATCGCTTTGCCATCAATGTGGCGTGCGGCCCGGCCAATGGTTTGAATCAGAGCGTTTGCGGATCTTAGAAAGCCTTCCTTATCGGCATCAAGGATAGCCACCAGCGAGACTTCAGGTAGATCCAGACCTTCACGAAGCAGATTGATGCCGATCAGTACGTCGAAGGTGCCCAGACGCAGGTCACGCAGAATTTCGACCCGCTCGACGGTATCTATGTCTGAATGCAGGTAGCGCACCTGTACGCCATGTTCCGCAAAATAGTCGGTTAAATCTTCGGCCATCCGCTTGGTCAGAGTGGTAACCAAAATACGTTCGTTACGCTCGACTCGGGCATTGATTTCTGACAATAGATCGTCAACCTGGGTTGCCACCGGCCGAACTTCTATGATGGGATCAACAAGCCCGGTTGGCCGCACCAGTTGTTCCACGACTGTGTCGGTTTTGCCGATCTCATATGGGCCCGGCGTGGCTGATACATAGATAGTCTGGGGAGCGATATCTTCCCACTCTTCAAATTTTAGCGGTCGGTTATCGAGTGCTGATGGCAGCCGAAAGCCATAACCGACCAGAGTTTCTTTTCTCGATCGGTCACCTTTGTGCATGGCGCCGAGCTGAGGTATTGAGACATGAGACTCATCTACAATCAGCAACGCGTCATCTGGGAGGTAGTCGTAGAGTGTCGGTGGGGGTTCGCCTGGAGCTCGACCAGACAGGTAGCGCGAGTAATTTTCGATACCCGAGCAATATCCCAACTCCTGCATCATTTCGAGATCAAAGCGGGTGCGCTCTTCCAGGCGTTGGGCTTCGATCAGTTTGTTGTTGTCGCGTAGTTCGGTGAGCCGTAACTTCAGTTCGTTATTGATATCTCCAAGTGCATTAACAATCACTTCTTTGGGGGTGGCGTAATGGGTTTTGGGATAGATGGTTAACCGTTTTACCTTGCGTTTAGTTTCGCCTGTCAACGGATCAAAATAGGCCAGAGTTTCGATTTCATCATCAAACAGCTCGATACGGACTGCCTCATACTCAGAGTCAGCCGGGAATATATCGATCACTTCACCGCGGACACGGTAATTGGCGCGGCGCAGATCCAGGTCATTACGGGTGTATTGCAATTCCGCCAGTCGGCGGAGGATATCGCGCTGGTCAATACGGTCGCCCTGAACCAGGTGCAGCAACATTTTCATATAGGCGCGTGGATCGCCCAGGCCATATATGGATGAGACTGATGCCACTAATATGGTGTCGTTGCGTTCTAGCAGTGCGCGAGTCGCCGATAATCGCATCTGCTCGATGTGGGCATTAATTGCTGCATCTTTTTCGATAAAGGTGTCTGAGGCCGGTACATAGGCCTCTGGTTGGTAATAATCGTAATAAGAAACGAAATATTCCACCGAGTTTTCTGGGAAAAACTCGCGCATTTCCGCATACAGTTGAGCTGCCAGGGTTTTGTTGTGGGCCAGTAGCAGTGCGGGTCGCTGCACCTCTTCGATGACCTTGGCCACTGTGTAAGTTTTACCTGAACCAGTGACGCCCTGCAGGATTTGTGAGGCCTCGCCATTATTGAGTCCATCAACTAATTGAGCAATGGCTTTGGGCTGATCACCAGCAGGTTGGTAGGGACTATGTAGTTTAAATCGCATGGATGTTATTCAGATTCGGATGACGACCGGTTATATTAGCAACTATCGAACCCCACCGCTGATGAAATGGCGGTCTGGTGTTTGAGCAGTGTTCAGTTTTTGACCAGAAACTCTTAATGCAGAGATTGACTGGCCGAACCGTTTATTAAACCGACATTTTCGTCAATTTTTAGAGGCAATTGTTAAGTTGGATATCAGACTTTCCCGGCGTGTCGCCAAAGTTAAACCATCACCAACCATGGCTGTTACGGCCCAGGCTAAACAGATGCGCGAGGCCGGTCGTGACGTTATCGGTCTGGGGGCTGGAGAGCCAGATTTCGATACCCCTGACCACATTAAGCAAGCCGCTATCGTGGCGATTGAATCAGGCCAGACCAAGTACACCCCGGTCGGTGGCACCACTGAATTAAAACAGGCGGTGATTGACAAGTTCAGCCGCGACAACGGCCTTGACTATCAACTCAATGAAATACTGGTGTCCGTTGGTGGTAAGCAGAGTTTTTATAACCTTGCCCAGGCATTGTTAGATGAAGGTGACGAGGTTTTGATTCCTGCACCTTACTGGGTCTCTTATCCAGATATTGTTTTACTGGCGGACGCGACCCCGGTGGCTATGCCAACTGAGCTTGCTCAGGATTTTAAAATTAGCCCGGAGCAGCTGGCAGCTGCGATTACGCCGAACACACGTTTATTGGTGCTTAACAGTCCTTCAAACCCCACCGGGTCAATTTACACCCTCGCCGAGTTAAAGGCACTGGCGGATGTGCTGGTTAAATACCCTCAGGTCTGGATTGCCACCGATGATATGTACGAGCATATTCGCTGGACCGGTGAAGCCTATAGCAATATCGTTAATGCCTGCCCCGAGCTTAAATCACGTACGCTGGTTTTAAACGGTGTTTCAAAAGCCTATGCGATGACCGGTTGGCGCATTGGCTATGCCGCAGGCGATTCCAGAGTAATCGCGGCGATGGCCAAGGTTCAGTCCCAGAGTACTTCTAATCCCTGTTCCATTTCACAGGCCGCTGCAGTGGCTGCGCTGAATGGCGATCAGGGCTTTCTGCAGACTATGGTGGACGCCTTTAAAAGTCGACATGATTATGTAGTGGCCTCTTTGCAGGCGTTACCTGGGGTTGAGTGTGCGTCAGCGCAGGGTGCTTTCTATTGTTTCCCGAGCATGCATAAAGTGATGCAGCAACTCGGCATTGAAGATGATGTAACCCTTTGTGAGCAAATTCTTGAGCAGGTCGAAGTGGCGTTGGTACCCGGCAGTGCTTCTGGTGCCCCCGGGTATGTGCGGCTTTCTTACGCCACCGATTTGGATACTTTGAAAGAAGCGATAAATCGGTTGGCAAAGTTCCTCAAGGCTTGACCCCAATCGGATAAATCTCTAGACTTCGCGCCCTGCAACAAAGCGGTGTCAAAGCTTAAAATTCCCCGGTAGCTCAGTTGGTAGAGCAGGTGACTGTTAATCACCTTGTCGATGGTTCGAGTCCGTCCCGGGGAGCCAATTCCTTCTACTATGAACCATTAAGATTGTGCTCGCATAAGGGCCTCCCTCTGCATCAGGTCGCCAATTCATTCAGCTAGTAATATCAGGGCTTCCTTGCGGCCCGCATTGGGCCTGGCTAGTTTTCATTTACCATATCCCTTCTATTACTGTTCAAGTTGATTAACGATCACTCATACGATCGTTGGTTCTGCCATGCCGGTCGATTAAGTCCAGGTCTAGGTTTTTGATAAGCGATATTTAACGCTTTAGATGCCTTTGCCGAACTACCCGTCGTAGCCGCTGATCAGCCGAAAGTAGATTCAAAGCTCGAGTGAATGTTGAAGCTTTGCCACAGGCGTAAGGCAGCGAAATATTGCTGTGCCGGCTGCTTCAAAACCTGATCAGTAATGCCCTCAAATATCGGCGGCCGGATGTCACCCCAATGATTGAGATTCGTTCAGATTTGTTGGCCGAGCAGGGTTTTTGCACGATTTCGGTGAAAGATAACCGCGTGGATTTTAACCAGGCCCAGGTCAATCAGATTTTTGAACCGTTTAATCCACTGGTGACGGCCAATGAGTTTGAGGGCCAAGGCATAGCTACCGCGAACAAGATCATTAAACTCCATGGCGGTGCGAATAGTGCATGTGGCACTTTAGACCAGGGTGCAGTTTTTCAGTATCCTTGTCATTGGCAACCGAGTTAGCTCAATCAAGCCTGGTGGTGGTCGGTTGAAGTGTTCAAAATTTCTGATGAAGATCCTAATGAGTTTTGAGGTGGTTGTTTTGGGCAGCTCTGCTAGATCAGCGCACGGACTCATTTTGACCAATAATTAATCAAATGATTGAGGATATGGCTTTAGGGAAAGGGGCTGAATTTTACGATGTTGATAACAAGGTTCTGGTGGCGATTCGGTTGGCTTCAGGTGCTCGGGTTGCTGATATTGACTCTCTGGCCCGAGGTCAATGTTCCGGGTCCAGAGGGCAGTGATAAAGGTGCTCACCTAGTTAGTTTCGGCTGGTTGATGGTCTGGTTTTCACAGGTGGTGGTCAAGCAGCGTTGGCGATTGGTCTTGGCCCTTGTGTTTTATGGCGGGTTGATCGAGCTGTTACAGCATTTTAGTGGCTATCGTTACGGTGATATTTGGGATCTATGCGCGGATAGCGCTGGCGTCATGCTGGCCTGGGGGCTGGTCACCTGGGTGATGCCGAATTGGCTTGATCGGATCGCGCCGAGCTGTGATTAGCGAACAGGAAAATTTGGTGTTGAACCAGCATTGTGGTGAGATCGCCTGCTACTATTCGCCCATCAGTATGGTGACCTGAAAATTTGATATTACCGAATTTAATTTAGCCCGATTGGAGATGGAAAAAATGAAAACGATGCCTGGTGCTCTGGCCGTTGCCGTGGTCATTCTTGTTGCGGTTGGCGCCGTGATAGCAACCTTGGTACAGGCGTAATTAAACGCTTCTTTAACGGGTTATCGCTACCAAAATTTTGGATGAAAAAAGATATTGAAAGGGTGTTGATGAGGCATCAGAATTGAAACAGCAGTCCAAGTAGAGGGGGGCTGGCTAAAACCGGGGGAGTGAGGATGGCTGTTAGTGAAATGGCACCGCTATCGCAGCGGGTGCCCAAAAAAGTAATGTGGCGGTTAATACCGCTGTTGATCATGATCTATGTGCTGGCTCACCTGGATCGGGTGAATGTCAGTTTTGCCGGCTTGACCATGACCGACGATCTGGGCTTTTCTGCCGAAGTATTTGGTTTTGGTAGTGGCATCTTCTTTTTTGGTTATCTGTTGTTTGAAATTCCCAGTAACCTGATCCTGGAAAAAGTCGGTGCTCGACGCTTGATCGCCACCATCATGATTATCTGGGGCAGTGTGTCGGCAGCGATGGCGCTGGTGGAGACGCCAACCCAGTTTTACGTGATGCGCTTTATCCTTGGCGTCGCTGAGTCCGGACTTTATCCGGGCGTGATTCTTTATTTAACCTTCTGGTTTCGCCAGCAGGAGCGCGCCACAGCGATTGCACTATTTGCGCAGGCGCTAGCGATAGCAGGACTTGTCGGCAGTCCATTGTCCGGTTGGATACTCGGAGCGGCTGACGGCATGGCCGGTATGGCCGGCTGGCAATGGTTGTTTATTCTTGAAGGTTTGCCAACCGTGTTATTAGCCTTTGTGGTGATGGTGGTCATGACCGACCGGCCACAGGAAGCAAACTGGCTGTCCGCAGAAGAACGTGACTGGTTAGTAAAGGAGATGGCCGCTGAACCAAGGTCAACCGACGGCCATGAGAATTTTTTGCAGAAGCTGATTAATCCACGGGTGGTCATGTTGAGTTTGTTCTATGCGCTGTTTTTGGGTGCATTTGCCGGCTTAATGCTTTGGGTGCCAAAAACTTTGCAGTTGCTGCTACCGGACCTGTCGAATAACGCGATTGGTTGGGCGGTTGGGCTACCCTATATTCCATTTTCCTTGGGTATGTATTTTCTGGGCCGGTATTCAGATAGAGCCAGTAATCGGAAATGGGTGGTGTCGCTGGCGGCTGTATTGGGTGCTAGCGGTTTTCTGTTGCTGCCATTTATGGACTCTTTGCTGGGGTTTGAATTTGCTCTGGTGTTGTTGATGGCTGGCATGGGAGCAGGTTTTAGCAGCTACTGGGGACTTGCGACCATTACTCTGGGGCCCCAATTGGCGGCTGTCGGCATTGCGGTGGTTAATTCTGCCGGGGCGCTAGGTAGTTATGCCTCGGTTACTGGTTTAGGCAAGCTGGTTTCAAGTACCGGTAGCTACAACGATGGCTATTGGGTATTGGGTGGTGCGGTGCTATTGGCTGCAGTATTAGTTCACTTTATTCCTGATTCTGAATCAGTCGAACAGGGTGAAGTGGTATTAGCTTGATAATGCGGTTGATTGATTTTGAGTAGGTAGTGTTGATGAGGTGGCCGATAGCTAGCTATCAAAACGATTTAAAATGCAACCTGTTTTTTTGTTTAGATTGTTGGTTAAATCTACCCAAGTCATTGAATCGAATGTAAACTTTTGTTTTTAGTTTCTTCAGATGTCTTAGAAGAAGTTTTGATTTGAAATTGCGGCACATGCTGCGAAAAGGAGATGTTCGGCGGTCATGGTTAGATCTGAGTTAATCGAGCAGATGGCGCAGCGGATGGACAGTCTGGCACCCCACGATATAGAACTTGCTGTAAAAATTATTCAAGAGCATATGACCGATACGCTAGCCAATGGCGGCCGTATAGAGGTGCGTGGTTTCGGTAGTTTTTCGCTGAAGTATCGTAAGCCAAAAATTGCTCGCAACCCGCGAACCGGAGAACCAGTACCCTTAACCGGGCGCCATGTAGTGCACTTTAAACCCGGTAAAGAATTACGTGAAATGGTGGATACTTCGGCAAAATAAAACCGGTCCACATAGCGGTCAGTGTCCGTTATTATCTGGGCGGGTAGGAACGAGATTGTAGTATTAAAAAAGCGCCCTAGAGGTTTCCCTCTAGGGCGCTTTTTTTGTGTTGCTCTGTTGTAGTCTTAAAAAACCAGTGACAGACCTGCGCTATCCGGCCATTGCGGCCATTGCCAGTTGGCCCATTTTCTGTGCTCCTGGGCGGTCATTGCAGCGTCCTAGCCAACTTGCAATGGCAGGGTAGGGTGAGAAGTCATATTGAATATAAGCGGCAAAGCCAAGCACAGCACAGACATTCAGATCGGCTACCGTAAACTCACCGCCTAACAGATAATCCTTGCCGGTTAAGGCAGCGTCTAAAACCGCTAGCGGGGTTTTTAGCGTTTCAAGACCAGCGGCAGCCACGTCTGGGTCGCGTTGATCTTCCGGTAAAAACATCGAGTGCATGAGGATGTCCAGCAAAGGTGCCTCGGCTTCGGTGATTGCCCAGAAACTCCAGTGGTAAGCCTGTCCGCGTAGTTCCGCCGTTTCAGGCATCAATTTCTGGTATTTATCAGCCAGGTGAAGATTGACCGCCATTGATTCCCAGATGATGGTGCCGTTGTCATCGATAACCGGCACATGTCCATTCGGATTAAGTGACAGCATTTCCGGGCTGCGGGTCTCACCGGATCGTGGGTCCTTACTGATGATTTCGTAAGGCTGCTCAACTTCTTCAAGCATCCATACAGCACGTCCGGCTCGGGTAAATGGGGCTCCGTAAAGTTTGATCATTGGTGACTTCCTCAGCGATTAATTAAAAACAAATTAGGTGACGGATTTAGAAAACGTCAGACAAGGTTGCTTGGTCGTTAATATTGAATGGATTCACTGCTTAAGCATGCCATTTAATAGTAAGTCCATCATTTGCGAACTGTAGGAGTCCGAGTCATCGGCGAAAGAAACCTTGTTTGATTCCAGCATCTGTTCTCGGGTTCGTATGTAAAAAATGTTGGTCGCTAATATGGCCACCGCAACGATTGCAGGGTCTAGATTCTGGCGAATTTCATCAGCGGCCTGGGCCTTTTCTATTAGCGAAGTGACCCTTGAAAAATTGCGACCGAAATCGTCTTGCAGGACTCGAATTTCAGCGTCACTAGTGTGTTCGAGTATTTCTCGCATTAACAATTTAGATTTATTGGGGTGATTCAGATAGTTTGTCAGGTGGCCGTGGGCGAGCATGGTGAGGCGATCGGCATATCCTGACTGGGTTTCTTCCAGACCCATAAGTAGCATGGTCGAATGGTTAGCCGCTGCCTTTAACACACTGATGTAGAGCGAGCGCTTGGACTGGAAGTGATGAAAAATATTGGCCTTGCTGACATTAGCCCGTTCGGCAATTGCGCTGATAGAGACCGCATCGTAACCGCAGGTGGCAAACAGGTCTTCAGCGGCAATGAGCACCCGATCAACCGCGTCGACGCAGGGCTTTTGGGATTGCCGAGGCTCATTCATAGAGTTTCATCCACCACCGGATTGGTCAGAGAACCAATCTTTTCGATTTCTATGGTGACCGAATCACCGGCTTTTAACCAGACCGGTGGTTTTCTACCGATGCCGACCCCGCTCGGCGTGCCGGTTAAAATTACCGTACCAGGCAGTAAAGTGGTGCTGGCGCTTAAAAACTCAATCAGTGTCGGCACGTCAAAAATCATGTCTGAGGTATTGCTGTGCTGAAGTCTCTCGCCATTAACCAGGGTTGAAATTTCTAATTGGTTGGGGTTATCCAGTTCATCTGCGGTGATCAGTTCTGGACCCAAAGGGCAGAAGGTGTCAAATGACTTGCCGCGGCACCACTGGCTACCGCCCCACTCCATCTGCCAATCTCGAGCGCTGACGTCGTTGGCACAGGTATAACCAAGCACATATTCAAGGGCGTTTTCTGCGCTAACATTTTTACAACGCTTGCCAATGACGATCGCCAGTTCGCATTCATAATCCATTTTTTCACTGGTTGCCTGACCAGGGATCTCAATATCCTGGCCATGTCCGGTGATGGTATTCACGGTTTTCATGAACAGCACCGGGCGCTCGGGCAGGTCTGCACCGACCTCGACCGCGTGGGCTCGGTAATTAAGGCCCACACAAAATATTGCTGGCGGTTCTACGGGTGACAGGCGCTTCTCAGGGACATCAATGGGGCTACCAGGGCTATGTTGGCCAAACAGTTCGCCTTCGAGCTGATGCCAGCCCTGGCCATTATCGATTGCAGTGTGAATATTTCCCGCGATTTCAAACCGGGCTATACGCGCCATTATTTGACCTCCCTCTGTCCATAGAATTGATAACCGGGACTCCCCAATCCCAGAGTTTCGAATCACTGGCTGGTTTGTTTGAAGGATATAACCAAAAATTATGATGGCAGCCAATGACCCTGGCTATGGAGTGTAGCAACCCGGTCTATATTTGCCACCATATCTACCGGCGTTAGTGTGATCAGCTGAAGCGACTGTCCATCTGGATCGTAGGTTTACCGGTTTTTAACAGGCAACCGGCCTGCTTAATCAGGTCGTCCTGAATCCAATGGGTGGTGGCAATTGACGGCATGCAGTGGTGATACCTGGGTGACTTCAGGAAATTCGGAGCGGCAGCGATCAGTGGCGCGTTGGCAACGCGGGTGGAAATGGCAGCCAGTTGGTCGATTGCCGGGGGAGGGAGGTTCACCGGGAAGGGCAGGCGATAGTTTTTTGGCGTCGCTGGTGTCCAGCGTTGGTACGGCGCTAAGTAGTGCCTGGGTATAGGGATGCGCGGGATGGGTCATAATTTCGGTAGCTGGCCCGAGTTCAATGATGCGGCCGAGGTACATAACCGCTACTCGATCAGCAAAATACTCGACCACTGACAGGTCATGGCTGACAAAAATATAGGTTAAGTCGCGTTGCTGTTGCAGTGTTGCAAGCAGATCAAGAATTTGTGCCTGCACCGACAGATCTAATGCACTGGTAGGTTCATCCAGCAGCAGGAGCTCAGGCTCTACAGCCAATGCTCGAGCGATGCCAATGCGTTGGCGCTGGCCGCCAGAAAATTCGTGGGGATAACGCTCTAATGCTTCCGGTTCCAGGCCGACATCGGCCAGCAGGCTTTCAACGATAGCGGCCCTCTGGCTGGCATTGCCGCCAATGTTCTGCGCAACCATGCCCTCCTGAATGATATCCCTGACCAGCATTCTGGGGTTTAGTGAGCTGTAGGGGTCCTGAAAAACAATTTGCAGATGACGCCTTTTCGGTCGCAGCTGTCGCGCCGTGAGCTGGGTAAGTTCCTGATCACGAAATTTGACTGAACCGTTGTTGGCGCGGATCAGCTGCAGTAATGATTTAACCAGGGTGCTTTTGCCGCAGCCAGATTCGCCGACGATTGCCAGGGTTTCACCCTGTTGCAAGTTGAAGCTAACCCCATCGACCGCATAGATATATTCTTTGGGTTTGAACAAACTGCCGTGGCGCTGAAATAACACCTGGAGTCCGGTCACCGCTAATATCGGCTGTTGGCTATCTCTGGTGTGTTGATTAGCAGGTTCGGGGTTCGGGTGTTTTGTTAGGGACTCATCACCAAGTCGTTGGCCACGTTTGCTCATGTTGGGCAGGGCAGCGAATAGTTTTTTTGAATAGGGATGTTGTGGTGCGCTGAAAAACTGCTTGGAGGTCGCGGCTTCGACAATTTCTCCGTGGCGCATAACCGCAACCTTGTCGGCCATTTGTGCGGCAATACCAAAATCATGGGTGACCAGTAGCAAAGCCATGTTGCGTTCTTGTTGCAGCTGCTTTAACAGTTCCAGAATTTGAGCCTGGGTGGTCACATCCAGCGCAGTGGTGGGTTCATCGGCAATCAGCAGATCAGGTTCGCCAGCGAGCGCGATGGCGATCATCACGCGCTGTTTCATGCCACCGGAAAGCTGGTGGGGAAATTCGTGAAACCGTCTGGCGGGCTCAGGAATTCCCATTTGGGCTAATAGTTCTACGCCACGTTGCCTGACCTGGGAGCTAGATAGGCCATTTTGTTTGCGGGGAATGGCTTCGATAATCTGCTTGCCGACGGTCATCACCGGATTCAGACTGGTCATCGGCTCCTGGAATACGATGCCAATACGGCTGCCGCGGATGTTACGAAGCTGGGCATTTGACTGCTTGGTGAGTTCGAGACCGTTAAACAGGATCGAGCCATTGTTGATGACGGCGGCGGGTGGCAATAGCCCCATAATCGATAATGCGGTGACCGATTTACCGCTGCCAGACTCACCCAGCAATACCAGCGTTTGACCTGGGTCGATATCCATGGAGAGTCGTTCAACTGCTGTGGTCAGCCCATTGGCGCCACGAAATTGAACCTGGAGGTCGCGAATCTGCAGCAGTGGAATGCCGGTGCCGATAGCCTGGGATGATGAACTCATTGACTGCCTCTAAGGCGGGGATCGAAGGCGTCTCGAACCGCATCTGCGAACAGATTGGCGGAGAGTACCAGCGTAAACATAAACACAAAGGCGGTGGCCAGTGACCACCAGACCGCGGGTTCTCTAGCGAGTTCTAGCCGCGCTCCGTTGATCATATTGCCCCAGGAATTCATCGAAGGGTCTACGCCGACCCCAACATAAGACAATACCGCTTCGGCTAACACCAGGCCGCTGAACTCAAGCACGATGGTGATGAGCACGATATGGCTGAGGTTGGGTAACAGATGGCGCATCAATATTTGCCAGTCGGGAATACCAAATGCCCGGGCGGCGGTTACATAGTCCAGCTCCCGTAGTTTCAGGGATTCGGCTCTGAGCAAGCGGCAGAGGCCAATCCAGCCGGTCAGGCCAAGTATGCCTGTTAGTGTTAACAGGCGTAAATCAGCCCGTTGTTGCAGGGTGATGACTTCAGAAAGGTTTTGATCCAGGTAGAGGTTGATGCTCAACACTGCAGCAGCAATCAGTAGGACGCCGGGAATTGAACTTAATGTGGTGTAGAGGTACTGCACCAGGTCATCAATTCGGCCACCGAAATAGCCAGCAGTCGTGCCCATGATTAGAGCGAGTGGCAGCATGATTAACAGGGTCAGCGCACCAATCAAAATTCCGGTGCGTATACTTTTTAGGCCAAGTAGCAGCACATCCTGACCAACCTTGTCGGTACCGAGTAAATGATAGTCGCTGCCGAGTTGAGTCGCGACCATGAACAGTGTGGTCAACATTCCCAGGGTGATGGCAGCGGTCTTCCAGGCGATAGATGGTGATTGGGTAGAGGGTTCGGATGACTGGTCATTTGGGTGAATTTGTTTGCGTCGTTGGTAACCAAACAATAGGGCGATCGGAGTGAGCATCAACAGGGATAGGCCGATTCCTTTGCCAGTTCGGGTCAACAGGTCTGTGAGGTGGTCTTGTTCATGCTCTAGTCCAGTGCCACCATGTTCGAGTCGAGCATAGACCCGTTTAGCGCCGCTGCTAGTTGATATTTGTTGTTTAGAAAAAGCTTTAAATGCTAACGGAGCAGAATAACTGCGTTCCTGGGCCTGGCTTAGCGGCATTAGCAATTGATCGAGCACAGAGACTTCGCTGGCGGCGTACTGTAGATCGCCAGAGTTAGTGTGATTGGTGATCAAAGGCCGATAGTGGATAGAATCGATCAGGGCTATTAATAGATAGATCATCAGTAAAATAAAGGCAGCCATGGCAGTCGGTCGTTTGAGCACCATCTGCCAGCGTTGTCGCTGCTGTGAATTACGCATGCCCACTAGTAGCCAGATAGCGGCAATCAGAGTGACTGCCCAGATCAGGTAGTCGCTGACCAGAAAGGCGAATTGCCCGCTCATCATTCCAGCCTCACCCTGGGATCAGCCAGCACATAGGAAATGTCGGTCAATATCAATCCGCCGATGTACAGCAGTGATCCCAGGAATACCATGGCACGAACGATGGCAAAATCCTGGCCGCGAATTGCGTCTATGGTGTAACTCCCCAGACCCGGGATAGAGAAAAAAGACTCGGTGATTAGACTGCCCATGAACAGGGTGGGGATTACCACTACCACGCCGGTGAGAATGGGGATCATCGCGTTTCGCAGTAGATGTCGAAACATGACCGCAGATTCGGCCAGTCCACGGGCTCGGGCGCTACGGATATAGTCTTTTTCAATTTCTTCCAGGAACAAGGTGCGATACCAGCGCAGGCCGCCGCCAATACCGGCGACAAGTCCCACCAGGATCGGCGTGATCAGAAATTTAAAGCCCTCTATACCTTCAAGGTAACCCGATATGGGGGTCAAATTAAGCAGCTTGCCGAGTACCAACTGACCACCAATGATGTAAAACATCGACGATATAGACATCATCGCGACGGCTAATAAAACGCCAACAAAATCGACGTAGGTGGCGCGGAAAAAAGCCAGAATCAGCGACAGAGTGATAGTGACCAGCAGACCGACTATCAGGTGGGGAATCGCAATGGCCAGGCTCGGACCCATACGCTGACGAATGTCTGCGCCGATATCACGGCCATCATCGGCACGACCGAAATCAAGTAAAAAAAGCCGCAATGAGTGCTGTACAAACAGAGTCTCGGTAAAACGGTCCAGACCTTGCTGCTCTGGGGCGTAGACCAGCGGGCGGTCATAGCCATGGTCCTGTTTCCATTTACTCACCATGGCCTCGCTCACCCGCTTGTCACCCAGGTGCATGCGGGCCATATCGTCTGGACTGTTGACCAGAAAAAACAGCGCAAAGGTGATCAAGTTCACCCCAAGCAGGATCGGTAGCGCGAACAGCAGCCGGCGGATCAGATAGCGAATCATGGTTGGTCACTCATGGTAGAGCGGTGTTCGCGGTGCCAGGCCAGG
>JAESTY010000086.1 GCA_016763355.1 Immundisolibacteraceae bacterium | reverse complement strand
GGGCTTCACAAATTCATTTTATTGTTGTGTTGACCTGCGGTGGCCGCGTTGTTTTGGGCAGTTTTTCAAACTCACTATTTAGGAAATATGAACCATGAGTAAAATTTTGGTGCTGCCAGGCGATGGTATCGGCAATGAAATTATGGCTGAAGCAGCCAAGCTGTTTACGGCAATCGAGCAGGTGTTCGGGTTTCAGTGTGAGTTTGAGCGAGGGCTGATTGGTGGTATTGCTGTGGATGAGACTGGTACACCGTTGCCAGATCAAACCGTTGAATTAGCGAAGCAGGCCGATGCGGTATTGTTAGGTGCGGTGGGTGGTCCTAAGTGGGATAACCTCGAGCGTCATTTGCGTCCCGAACGCGGTCTGCTAGGAATGCGGTCTGCGCTTGGTCTGTTTGCCAATTTGCGTCCTGCAATTCTGTTTCCGCAATTAGCAGCGGCATCAACCCTGAAAGAAGAGATTGTGGCCGGCCTGGATATTTTGATTATCCGGGAACTTACCGGTGGCATTTATTTTGGTGAGCCCCGTGGTGAGCGTAAAGAGAATGGCAAGCGTATTGGTTTCAACACCATGGTTTATGGTGAAGATGAGATTGTGCGCATTCTTGAGGCTGGCTTTGAGGCTGCGCGCAAACGCGGTGGCCGCCTCTGTTCGGTGGATAAAGCCAATGTGCTCGACGTCAGTGGTTTGTGGCGTGAAGTGGCTATCGAGATGGGTGAAAAAAACCCGGATGTGGAGTTGTCGCACATGTATGTCGATAACGCAGCCATGCAGCTCGTGCGTGCTCCCAAGCAGTTTGATGTAATGGTTACCGGCAATTTATTTGGCGATATTCTGTCTGATTGTGCGGCTATGCTCACCGGGTCGATTGGCATGCTGCCATCGGCTTCATTGAATGAGGCAGGTGCGGGCATGTATGAACCAGTCCATGGCTCTGCACCTGACATCGCTGGCACAGATCAGGCCAACCCGTTAGCAACTCTATTATCGATGGCGATGATGTTTCGCCATAGTTTGTCGCGGGCTGATATTGGCGATGCGATTGAGACTGCGGTCAGTAGCGTGCTTGACCAGGGCTTGCGTACTGGAGACATTTTTACTGACGGTACCCAGAAGGTTGGTACCGTTCAGATGGGTGATGCTGTGGTAGCCGCATTGCAGGGGGCTGGTTAATGGAATCCGAAGACAAGCAGTTTAATGTAGCGATAGTCGGCGCAACCGGTGCTGTCGGTGAGACCATGGTTAAGGTGCTAGAAGAGCGCAATTTTCCAGTAGATCAGCTGTATCTGCTGGCATCTAGTCGTTCCGCTGGAAAACGGCTGGAGTTTCGTGGCGGCTGGCTGAAAGTAACCGATTTGACCGACTTTGATTTTTCGCAAGTACAGATTGCTCTGTTTTCAGCGGGTGGCTCTGTCTCGGCTGAATATGCGCCACAGGCTGCTGCAGCGGGCGCGGTGGTGATCGACAACACCTCGCATTTTCGTCGTGATGACGATATCCCGCTAGTGGTGCCGGAAGTTAATCCGCAAGCGATAGCTGGCTATAAAACCAGAGGCATCATCGCCAACCCAAATTGCAGCACTATTCAGATGTTGGTCGCATTGAAGCCAATTTATGATGCAGTAGGCATCACCCGCATCAATGTTTGCACCTATCAGGCCGTATCCGGTACCGGGCAATCGGCGATTGAGGAGCTAGCAGGACAAACTGCTGCTTTGTTGAGTGCCAAGCCGATAGAGTCAGAGGTTTACCCTAAACAGATCGCCTTCAACGTTCTACCTCATATCGACTCTTTTGAAGAAAACGGCTACACCCGCGAAGAGATGAAGATGGTCTGGGAAACTCATAAGATTTTTGACGATGATTCGATTGGCGTAAATCCTACGGCTGTAAGAGTGCCAGTGTTCTTTGGGCATTCAGAAGCGATTCATATTGAGACCCGAGCCCCGATTTCTGCCGCACGGGCTACCCAGCTTCTGGAGCAGGCAAGCGGTGTTGAGGTAATCGATCGCCATGAAGATGGTGGCTATCCGACAGCGGTTACCGAGGCCGCTGATAGTGACCTGGTTTACGTCGGCCGAATCCGTAATGATCCGGCAAATGAACTCGGCTTAAACCTCTGGGTGGTGGCTGATAATGTTCGAAAAGGAGCCGCAACTAACAGTGTTCAAATCGCTGAAGAATTAATAAAAAACTATTTCTAATAAGAAGTTACTATTAGTTTGTAATGTTTATTCGAGTTTGCTAGCCTAACTGCACAAAGCTAATGGGATAGCTCGTTTTAGTGGTTTCTTTCGGCAGGGTGAGGGCTTTATTTCGTTGGTCCGTGCTTTGCGACTTTGGGTTCAGGTGAAGCAATGCGTAACAAAATACTCAACGTAATCATGCTGATGGCGTTTATATCGCCGGTGTCGGTGTATGCGTTGGGGCTCGGTGAATTAACGCTACGTTCCTATCTTAGCCAACCGCTGGCGGCCGAAGTTGCGTTGATTGGGGTTGAATCTGGCGATGCTGAAGTCATTCAAGCGCGGCTAGCGTCATCTGCAACCCATAAAAAAGCTGGGCTAGAGCGGCCGTTTTCGTTGGTGAATTTGAAATTTGCAGTTGAGGAAACTGCTAATGGCGTGCCTTTTATACGGATTTTTACCGAGCGAGCAGTAGCTGATCCCTATTTCAATTTTTTAATCGAAGTTAGCGGGCCAGAGGGCAGGGTGTTTCGTGAATACACCATGTTACTTGATCCACCTCCCCACGCGAAAACCCCACCAGTATCAATCACCCAGATTGAAATTCCTGCGGTTGTTCGTGCCGCTGCTGAACCCGGCAGTGTTGGTGCTGATCTATTAGCGATGCCGGAAGTCGCTACTATTGATGGCAAGCAATATGGTCCAACCGCCATAGGAGATACGCTATGGGAAATCGCCATTAAGGTTCGCCCGGTCGGGGTGAATGTTAATCAGGCGATGATTGCGATTGTTGCTGCTAATCCTGATGCGTTTATTGATAACAACATCAATTTGATGTTTGCAGGGAAGGTGCTAAGACTGCCTGATCAGGCGGGTTATCAGACATTGGACGTAAGCGCAGCACGCGACGAGTTTGCTCGCCACCAAGATGCTTGGAAGCAGTTTAAGCAGAACTCTCCAGCAGTGGCCCCACCAATAGTGGTTGTTGATTCTAGCAGCGGCGAAGTGATTCGGCAGCGCTTAGCAGAATCAACCCCAGTGTCGGGACAAACTGAAGCTGTGGGTCGAGTCCGATTAGTCGGTGCCGCTTTAGGTGATGAAACAGCTGTTGCAGTCAGGGAATCTGCTGGTAGTTCTGCTCAGGTATCCGAGCATATTGAATTGCTGGAGGAAGCTCTTGAGGTTCGTGAACGTGAAAACCAGGATTTGCGTGAGCAGATAAACCAGTTGGAATTGCGGTTAGCGACGCTGCGAGAGATGGCTGAGTTGGCGAAATTGGCACCAGGTATTGAGCGGCAGGGCGGTGTTGCTGGCTCAGAAACTTCGGAGACCAGGATCGATTCGCCAGTGGTTGAATCGATCGATGAGCCAGCAGCCAAAGTATTAGAAGACCTGGATAATGCGGCAGAATTAGCGCCAAGTGATGAGCCGGTAGAGATTACTGAAGCAGATCCTTCTGTTGACGAGGGGGTTATATCGCCTGAGGTAAAAGCTGATCCTCCTGTTGAAGACAAGGATGAACGAAAACGTCCCTCCGGTGCCAGTCCGGTTAAATCATCGGCGGCAGATGGTGGGCTAATTGATTTATTGTTAGCTAACTGGATCTACCTGGTTGCAGCAGTGACATTGCTGGTGCTTGGTTTTGTTGGCCTAGCATTGCGCAGTGGTAAGAAAAATGAAGTCGATTCGCTTGATGAGCTGGACCTGGACGACGAAGAGCAAACCTTGGTTCGAGCCCCGGCCGTTGTGGCTACTGAAGAGACTGAACTGAGTGTTGATCAAGCCACGAGTACATTAGTTAGTGATGTAGATGCTCTCGAAGACACCACTTCATTTCTGGATGACTTTGTAGCTCCAAGCGTGGGTGTCGCGGCTGAAGCTGAGCTTGAGGATGTTGATCCTATTGCCGAGGCGGATGTCTTTATTGCTTATGGACATCATGAACAGGCTGAAGAAATTATTCAGGATGCGATTCAGTATGACGACCGCCTGGAGTTAAAGCTTAAGCTACTTGATATTTATTACAGTCAGGACAAAGGTGATGAATATGAGCAATTTGCTGGGGAACTAAAAGGCCTTCAGTCGGATGATTCTGGGACCTGGGAGAAAATATCCGCTTTAGGTTTGGCAATAAAGTCAGGCAGTGACCTGTTTAGTGGCTCTACTCTTGATGTCAGCCAAATTGGTTCTCTTGTTGCCGCTTCCACCGTTCAGGATGAACTTGATTTAGATGCGGAAGGTGATGAAGACACCAGTCTGGAGTTGTCTGAAGCGGTCGATGATTTCGATTTGGGAGATTTTGCAGGGGATGAAACGGAAACTGCTGATGAGTTATCGAATTCTTTTGAATTAGATGGTTTGACAGATGGGTCGCTGGAAACAGGTGCGACTGAAACGGATGTTTCTGATGGCGCTGGAGCGTCCATCGAGTTGGATGTTACAGAAATTTCCACATCTATAGAATTAGATGGCTTGGTCGGCGAACAAGATGCAGCCGATGTTGAGGATTTAGCTGACGATGCTGGTGGTCTTGAATTTGATCTGTCACCTGAAATCGAGCCAGAATCGTTGGGTGCAGAGTCCGAGGGTGTTGAAGGATCAATGCCGGATGATTTGCGGAGCTCAGAACTTTCTACAACGATGGATCTGGATGCCTTTACCGATGAAGTTTCTGCTGGGCCTGAGGGTCAGGTCGAAGCTTCGACTGAGGATGAGGGGAGTAGTCTGGAGTTTGATCTCTCTGGTCCTGATGAGGAAGAGCAGCCTACGGCTGACGATGTTGCAGAACATTCGAACGATAACGACGAAGACGAGAATACGATTAATTTTGACTCGTTGGATTTCGATGATGAATCACCTACCGAAGAGTCCAGTTCCACACCACAGGATGCTGCGCCAGAGGTTCAGATAGATGAAGAGGCAATTGTTGACTTTGAACTTGATATTGCCGGCGATGAAAATGAACCTGGATTGGGAAATGGTGAGTCTGCAAACCTAGCAGAAATAGATGAGTCTCACCCTGGCCTAGACGTAGATGACGAAGTTCTTGGTCTGGAAGGGACCTTGGTTACCAATGTGGATATTCTTAATAGCGCTACTGCTGATGAGCCTTTAGTCAACGCAGACTCCGAAGAAACTCAGGTGCTAGATTCAGATGATGTTGAGGCTAGTCTTGAAATTCAGTTTGATGAAGTCGATGATGAGGTTGAGCTACTTGATCAGGAAGCATCGCAGGAGAATGATGCTGAGTTTACGCTCGAGGATGGTGGTCTTGATCCGGATTCTGGTGAAGAGTTATCCATTGATATGGAACTCGACGCCGCAAATGAGTCTGGTGATATAGAGTTAAAGGCTGAATCGAACGAGGAACATTCCGCGGAATTAACTATTGAACTAACGGATGTTGATGCTGACATTAGTCTGGATGATGGTTTGGATCCACTGGGTGAATCTGGTCAAGCCGAAGTAGATGAGGGCGAGGCTGATTTGTCTTTTGATCTCGACGACGAGCTTGATGATGGTCTTGATGAAACCGTGATTTCTTTTGCACCGGTAGGACAGGATGCTGACTCGGAAACGGTCGAGACTCTGGATGCTGTCGCGTCACAACTGGATTTATTAGCAGCTTATGTAGATATGGGTGACCGAGATCAAGCATCGACTTTAAATGAGCGGATTCAACAGCACGGTAACGATGATCAGAAGCGGCAGGCGGCAGAGCTCATAGCCAAGCTAGAAGAGTGACTATTTGATATTGGTGCTGTGTTGGCGAGTAACTATCTTTAGAATAGGCCCAAATTGACATCTATCGTTACTGAACAGGTCTTCCAGGTTGTAGTGCTGGTTCTCATCGTCGAAATTATGGTTCTAAACCTGTAGTATTTGTTGCTGCTGTAGCGGGCGCTGGACTGTTTCGGTAGGTTATTCCTTACCGCCATTCGGTGTGCTGTTATGGTCTAGAACATCCCGAAT
>JAESTY010000085.1 GCA_016763355.1 Immundisolibacteraceae bacterium | reverse complement strand
CAGCATATCCGGGGATTTCCAGCGCGACTTCTACCGCTCTGGGAATCAGGCGGCTACTGTCACCGTTGTAATTGGGTGGTGGCCACTGATCATGCCAACGCAAATGCTTATCCAGGTATCGCCAGTCAATTCTGGTGGCCTTTAAAAAAAGGGGTGTTTCTGTGGGTTCGGTGCCTACCATCCGATCAAGCCGTGGCCAGTAGCTGCGAATAACCGCTTCATCAGTCCAGTGATACCTAACGCGTTGCAGGTTGCTTTGAGGTGCGTTGGCCAGGTTAATTCGGCCGCTGCGGGTCATCTCAACTGTAGCAAATAGGCCAGCGCCACGATGAGAAAATGCCGGTAAAGGATCGCCAAATCGGTCTCGTACCGGCCTGGCAATCAGGTTCTGTATGTCTCTTTGAAGCCAAAGCATCGAGCGCTGTAGTCCGGCAAGTTGCTGGCTCCTTTGAGTAAGTTGTTGTTTTGCCAATGAGGTGGCTTGCAGGCCTTTATACCCAAGGCCTGAGACCACCATGAACAGCCCGATAGCAACCAGTAACTCAAGCAGGGTCATGCCAGCTTGGCGGGTGGCAGGGCGCAGATGTTGGTTAAAAAGCATCGTTACGACTTTTTTCCAGCGGCCACAAAGGCTACCAGGGTGGCGCTTGGGCCATCATTGCCTTCGGCGGTTACTGACAGGCTTACCCGCCTTAGGGCCGTATCTGCCGCTACTGATATTACTCGTTGCCAAAGCCAATTGCGGCCGCCCATCATTTGTTGACCGGTGGTTATACCAATATGGGGCTGAACTGTTCCCAGTTGTAGTTTAACCATTTCGTTTTCTGCGACCCAGCCAGCCAATGTGCGTTGTTCGAGGTGACGCTGATTATTGCTGCCACTGGCGATAGCTCGGTATCCAGCAGTCATTGCTAGCGCGACTATCAGTAGGGCGATTAGAACTTCTATTAGAGTGAAACCCCTGAAATTTCTGGTCTGGATAGGTCTCATGCCTGGATAGTACTCATGGCTGCGTTGCGCTGACCGGAGGTTGTAGCAGATCACCGGAATCATTGGTGATTACCGCTAGAAACCTGGATGCATCTGCGGTAATTAGAAAGCGATGGCTATTCTCGGTGTTGGTGAGACTAATCGTAAAATTTGGCAGCTCACCGCTGGCCGGGAAAAAAAGTTGTGGTCCTGTAGGGGGAGTCTCACTGAGGGGAATATTGGTTCGATCAAGTTGCAGTAATAATTGCTGGTTTGCTCTCAGCCTATGGTTAGTGAGGCCTTTCTGGTCAGTGAGTAACCACTGGGGACCATTGTTGACAGAGTCGTTATAGCGGCGATTCAGCTCCCAAAACTCGTAACCGTGGTCCGACAAGGATAATCCCATGGCATTACCCCGTAAGGTGGCTAGCAAAGTTGCATGGTTGATACGGGCGGCAAACTGTTCGGCACTTGCCAGGTTTTGGCGTTGGTCATTTTGTAGATTGATACTCACCAGGCCTACTAAGATGCCAAATATGGAAATAACGATGAGTACTTCTATTAATGTCATGCCGGCTGAATAAAAACCTGTGTCGGAATACTGAGCCGATTGTTTGGTTGCTCTGGGTTGCTCTGGGTTGGTCATTAACGGTCTGCAGCGAGATGAGTAAGCGAGTTTTTATCAATTAACCATGTGGCATGGCGTACCGGCGATCGGATTTTTGAGTAAATGTCCGAGCTGGATTAATCGATGGGGTGTTCGCTAAACATAGGTAAGGTGATTGCTGGCCAGCGGTTAAGTCTATCGATAGGAAATCGACTGTGAAAGTTTTGCTTGTCAGCATGGTTAGAACCTCGAGGCTAGTCTAAGGTCCAGTTGCCAATATCGGCATCTTCACCTTCTCCGCCCTGTTGCGCGTCAGCGCCGTAACTGTAGATATCAATTGAGCTGTGCTGGCCAGGTTGACGGTAAAGGTAGGGAGTTCCCCAGGGGTCTTTAGGTAGCTTTTTTAAATAGCCGTCCGCATTCCAGTTTGGCGCAGGTGGGGCCCCGGTTGGTTTGTTGACTAATGCCGCCAGCCCCTGGGCGCTGGTGGGATATCGGAAATCATCCAATCGGTATAAATCCAGTGCCGCTTCAATAGCGCGAATATCATGGCCTGCTCTGACCATCCGAGCTTCTCCAGGTCTGGACATTATCCTGGGCACCACCATGGCTGCTAAAACACTCAATATGACCACCACAATCATCACTTCGATTAAGGTGAAGCCGGTTGACGGTGGGTTAGCCCGGGTGGCTGCTTGTGGGTATACATTGCACTGCCGTCGCATAAATTGGCGCCTGTATGGTTAATGTACGAGTGTATTAAGGTCGAGTATGGGGACTAAGATTGCTAATACGATAAGTAACACAATGCCACCCATTGCCACAATCAATGCGGGCTCTAAAAGGCCAACTAACATTTTTACGCGGGCTTCAAACTCAGTTTCCAGAAGGTCGGCTGCTTTTTGCAGAAGTTCTGCCAGGTTGCCACTGCTCTCACCACTATTTATCAGTTGTAACAAAACCGGTGGGAAATAACCGCTTGGCCGCAGCGCAGCGTAAAGGCTGATGCCTTCGATAACCTCTTTTTTGGCGTTAATCACGGCAGCATGGATTGGGCGGTTTTCTATCGCCGATGCGGATAGTTGTAATGCGTCTGGTACCGGCACGGAACTGCCGCACACAAGCCCCATGGTGCGAGTAAATCGGGCGATCTCCATGGTTGCTATTAGTGGTCCAATCAGCGGTGCTTTTAATAAGGCTTTATCGGTGCGGAATCGGCCATTTGTGGTTCGCCGGGCGGCTATCAACAGGGCGATGCCGGCCCCAATTAATAGCACAATCAGCCAGCCAAACTGCTGCAGCAGATCACTAATGCTAAGTAATATTCTGGTCAACAACGGCAATGCAACGTCCATGGCATCAAAGACTTCTATCACCTGTGGCATCACATAGGTGAGCAGGGCAATCACGATCGCGGTTGCGACCAGTGCCAGTAACACAGGATAGGCAAGTGCTAATAACAGGTTTTGTTTTAGCGCCCGACTCTGTTCCGCATGTTGGGCCAGTTGGTTGAGAACCTGATCGAGACGGCCGGTTTTTTCGCCAGCTGCGATTGAGGCGACATAAAGCGGTGGAAAATCTCTCGGGTGTTGAGCTAGCGCCACGGAGAACTCCTGGCCTTCAACAATCGCATCCCTAACCGATCGTAGAAGCTCGGCTTCAATTGGCTGCGCTTGTTGTGAGATGGCGCCGAGGCAATCAGCTAATGGTTGTCCACCTGCGACCATAGTGGCGAGTTGGCGCATGATTAAGGCCAGCGCAGCGGAGGAGAGTTTTTTTTTGGTGCTGAAACTAAACAATCCTGCCGCATTGGCGGGCTGTTCACAGGGTTCCACTGTCAGTGGATTAAGTTGCTGGTTTCTTAATAGTTGACGAGCCTGAACCGGGTCTGCAGCGTCGATCTGGCCGCGACAAGTGCGCCCCCGAGCATCAAGAGCGGTATAGTCAAAATTAGCCACTAGCTAACAGGTGTATCGGGATGGTGGATGTAACGGATGATGTGTTAGTAACTTCATACTTCACTAACCCGGGTTAGTTCAGCGACCGTGGTGTCCCCATTGAGCAGCCGTTGACGACCACTGTCCGAGAGGCTTTCAGAATATTGGCGCGCTGCCAGTTCCAGTTCTGCCTCGCCGCTGCCATCGTGAATGAGCTGTCGAAAGTCTTCATTGATTGAAATCAGCTCAAACAGACCGATGCGGCCTTTGTAACCGGAGTTACCGCACTGATCGCAGCCGATAGCTTCATAGAGCTCGGTGCCGGTGGGCAGTTTAAGTTCAGTTAATAAGGTGTTGTCGGGCTGGGTTGGTTGTTTACAGGCAGGGCAAAGTTTACGCACTAGTCGCTGTGCTAATAGTCCGGTTAGGCCAGCGGCAAGTTGAAAAGATTCTATGCCCATATCCCTGAGACGTGCGATCGCACCGACAGCGCTATTGGTGTGTAGGGTAGAGAAAACAAGGTGCCCGGTAAGACTGGCTTGAGTTGCTATCTGGGCAGTTTCTAAATCGCGAATTTCTCCCACCATGACCACATCTGGGTCCTGGCGCAGGATCGCCCGTAAGCCACGCGCAAAATCCAGATCTACTTTTGGATTTACCTGGGTTTGGCCGATCCCCTCAAGGTGATACTCGATAGGGTCTTCTACGGTCATGATGTTGCGCGACTGATCATTCAGGCGGTTTAACATCGCATAGAGTGTGGTGGTTTTGCCTGAGCCGGTCGGGCCGGTTACCAGCAAAACCCCGTGAGGTTTGCTGGCCAGTTGATCAAGTTCGGCCATCTGTTGGGTGGAAAAGCCTAGCTGATCAAGGCCAATCAGTGCGGCCTGCTGGTCAAGGATTCTCATCACCACACGCTCACCGTAAGCCGATGGCAGAGTGGATACTCTCAGGTCTACCTGGTGTTGGCCTGATTGCACGGAAAGTCGACCATCTTGTGGTAACCGTTTTTCGGCAATATCCAGACGCGCCATCACCTTAATGCGAGATGCCATAATCGGCGCCAGACCGGCTTCCAGCTTTAGTACTTCTCGCAGTACACCATCGACACGAAAGCGGATGATCAACCGATCGGCATAAGGTTCGAGGTGAATATCAGATCCGGCCTGACGAATCGCCTCTGCCAGCAATGCATTGATCAGACTGATGATCGGCGCATTGGTGTTTTCATCTAATAAATCTTCTGGCGGAGGCATTTGCTGAGCCAGAGTAGCCAGATCATAGCGCTCGTTTAGGTCATCTGCGATGACCGTTGAACTACTGCGTTCGGCTTCGAAATAATTGCTTAGCAGCTGTTCAAAATCTGTATCGGTATGGGTCTCTATGCCTTCTGGAGACCCGCTGTAGCGCTGCAGTTCTAATAGAACCTTAAGGTCGGTGTTGTCGCGACAATGAATGGTTGGCTGCCTATCATCGTGGGTTTCCAGTAAAACGCCGTGACATTTACAGAAAGCATAAGATAACGGTCTGGCTATTGAAGAACTTGCCGAGGATTTGGTGGCCGTTGCTGCTGCGTTCACGCTCAGGACTATTGTTCTGGTTCTGGAGCAGAGCCGGAGGCAGTTTCAGGCCAGTTAAGCGGCGCAAGTAATGGCGCTTCGGCACCGGAAATAAAACGCTCTTCAACAGCGAGTCGCTGCGCCAGCTGGCTGGTGCGCATGTTGGCATATTTGCTACCAGTGATATGGCGAGCAGCATTGGCGTCGCGAACAATCTCCGGTTTGATAAAAACCATCAGCTTGCGCTTATCGTGGCTACTGGTTTGATAGCGAAAAAAATGGCCTAACACCGGTAAGCTGCCCAGAAACGGCACTCGTTCTTCAGTGGTGATTACCTGGTCATCAATAAGCCCCCCCAGCACAATAGTTTCACCACTATCAACCATCACCGTGGTGCTAATAGAGCGCTTGTTGGTTACCAGGTCGCTGGCGCCCAGAATGGTCGAGGCGGCGGGTACCAGGCTAGAAACTTCCTGGTGAAGCTCGAGTTTGATGGTGTTACCGTCGTTAATTTGTGGTTTAACTTTCAGGGTGACACCGACATCTTCGCGTTCGATGGTCTGAAAAGGATTCACTGAGCCAGCCGAAGCACCCGTGTTGGTGAACTGACCAGTGACAAAGGGTACCGATTGACCGACTAATAGTTCCGCTTCCTGATTATCGAGGGTCATGATAGATGGAGTAGAGAGAATATTGGCCGTTACATCGGTTGCCAATGCCCGCAACAGGGCACCAAAACTGGTGCCATTGGCATCAAAGTGGCCAACCGCCAGACTCAGCCCAGGATTTAAAACCGGGTTGCCGTCGAGAGCCCCCT
>JAESTY010000015.1 GCA_016763355.1 Immundisolibacteraceae bacterium | reverse complement strand
TTGCGCCAACCATGACGAAGAAACCCTGCAGAGTCTGGATCCCACATCGTCGGAACACGCCTTTGAGCGGATAATATGTTTAAGTTACCTGGTCAGCAGGATGTCTGACGAGCGCCTTAACGAAGAACACTTATTGGCTTTAAGTACCAAAATAGCCGCTTACTTCAAACTCGATGAAGATCAGTACAGCGAGCTATTTGCCTCTATCAATGATCTAAAACCTGAAGTGAGCGCTTTTGTCTCCCGACTAGCCTGAAAAACCATCACTCGTCATCCAGGTTTAACCGTTGCTCGGCGAAGTCGGTCGTTAACAGCCGCCCACTGACTGCTTATTGGCGGCTGTTCAATAATGATGTAATCGAGTTGAGCTTGATCTAACTCTCGCAGTCGATTGTAGAGCTGCTGGCCATAACCCAAAGGTTCATTCGGCAAAGTCACTAGCTGCTGGCAAGAAACAGAATTAGCTGAAATTTTCAGCAGCCCCACCCTGCGGTGCTGATATTTGGGTAATCGCAATAGCGAGTCAATATCCGCCGATTCAACTAATAGGGCGGCTGTTGTCGGTGAATAGTGGCGTTCGAGCATTCCCGATGCCCGTTGTCCCAAACGATTACTCAGTTGAACTGGTTCGCCGAGCGCGTGTTCAATCGTTTCAACAGTAACCACTCCGGGGCGTAACAGCTCCGGCTCAGCCACTAAACTTAATATGGTCGACTCCAGACCCAATTCACAATCACCACCATCAACAACCAATGCCAAATCAGCCCCAAACTCATCGCGGACATGGGCTGCCAGGGTCGGGCTAATTCGACCAAATCGATTGGCTGAGGGTGCCGCTAGCCCACCGCCAAACTGACTCAGTATTTTGTGCGCAACTGGGTGAGCCGGAATACGAATAGCGATAGTCTGCTGACCTCCGGTAATCTGCTCATCTACGTGAGCTAGTTTGGGCAACACCAGGGTCAGGGGACCTGGCCAAAATTGGTCGGCAATTAACTTCACTCGGGGGTCTGTAATCTCTGCCCATTGGCCGAGCTGATCAACCCTGGCCAGATGGATGATCACCGGATGGTTTGCCGGGCGACCTTTTAATCGAAATATTGCCCGAACCGCATCTGGATTGGAGGCGTCTGCGGCTAACCCGTAAACAGTTTCAGTCGGCAAACCAATAAGTTCACCCTCACGGAGCAACTCAACAGCCTGATCAATTTGATTCAAAACGTCAATTCTTGTGATCATTAGCCATCATCAATATGGCCGTTTTGGCGGCAAACACAAAATCCCCCCGCGCTAGTCCATTGACCACATGAGTCCATATTTCAATGGATACAGCACCCCATTCCAACACTAACCTCGGGTGATGGTTTTGCTGTTCAGCCAGTTCTGCTATTTGATTGATGGTTTGCAACGACCGGGCATAATTATCAAACCGATAGACCGTCGACAACCGGTCATTGATCACCTGCCAACTTGCTGGCAAGATAATTGCCAACTGTTCTTTTTGGCCTTCCTCTAACAAGCTGTATTGACCATCGATTGGCACACAAACGTCAGCGGCAAGCTGTTGCAAAGCAGAATGCTCAGTCATTCAATTAACTCAAATAACGCCATCGACTCAACATGACTGGTATGTGGAAACATATCGATTACTCCCGTTCGCACTAACCGATAACCTTTTTGCTTGACCAGCACAGCCGCATCCCGGGCGAGTGTCGCCGGATTGCAGGATACATAGACAATCCGAGTGGCCTTAAAATTTTCAATATTTTCACAGATTAGCTGAGCACCACTACGCGGTGGGTCTAACAGCAATTTATCAAAATGGCCCAAACTGGAACCTATTTCAACGAACAGATCCTGCTCACGAAAATCAACGTTGGAGATATTGTTCAAGGCAGCATTTCTGCCCGCCTGTTTTACCAAATCAGCATCGCCTTCAACACCCACTACCTCACCAGCCAGGGTTGCCAGCGGCAAAGTAAAATTACCTACCCCACAAAACAGGTCAGCAACTCGATCATCCTGTTTGACCTCTAACCAGCCCAACGCCTGGTTGATCATTTGCCGGTTCATCTCGTTATTAACCTGAGTGAACTGGAGCGGATAGAACTCAATCGTTAATTGATAATCCGGCAACTGGTAACTCAGTGGGTCAGCACTATCAGGTGGTAATGGGTGAACCGAATCCAGGCCCGCTGGCTGCAGCATGATTCGTACCTGGTGAGCATCCCCAAAAGCTCTGATCAATTGACGGTCTTCAGATGAAAAAATCTGCATATGACGCATAATCAGCACCACCACCCTGTCATCCACCGCGACTTCGATCTGGGGGATTTCTTCACGGATAGAAAGCTGCTCAATCATGGCCGCCAACGGGGCTAGCAGCGCAGATACTCTTTTATCTAACACCCGGCAACTATCCATCTCGGTGATGCCACGTTGCTGCTTTTCACGAAAGCCAACCAGTACCCGCTGCTTGGCTTTAACGTAACGCACGCTTAATCGGGCCTTGCCACGATAGCCCCAGGCCTGGCCCTGCAATGGCGCCACCACTTGTTCTGGTGCTACCCTACCGATATGGGTTAACTGCTCCAACAGTATGGCCTGTTTATCGGTAATTTGTCCTTCACTGGTCTGGTGTTGCAGCGAGCAGCCACCACATTGGCTAAAAAACTCACAGGGTGGCGCCTGACGATATTTTGAAGGTTCGAGAACCTCTCGAAGCCGCGCGTCATCATAACTAGGACGGCGCCGAATGAACTCAATCATCACGACTTCACCGACCATTGCCCCCTTCACAAATACAGTTTTGCCATCGATGCGGGCAACCCCTTTGCCGCCCTCGGCAACACCGGTGATGGTTATCGGGTCAGGGTGAGGCTCAGGTTCTCTGCGCCGGGTACGGCCTTTTTTACTCATTAAAACGTATTTCTCATGGCTAAAAGTTTTGCTGACCGGGTCAGCCCGAATGGGTTGTTTCTAACACCACAAATGCAGTAGCGATCATCGCGCCACTGGCAAGCCGCTCGTCACTGATGGTTAAGTGGCTGCGGTTGATTCCTCTCTGGAGTAACAGCTCAGCTGCGACTCCACTAAATTCAAACAATGGCTCACCATTTAAACCATTGATAACGGCTATTTGTGGCAAGGTAACGCCCTTAGCAATACCAGTACCCAGAGCTTTACCAAAAGCTTCTTTTGCTGCCCATCGTTTGGCCAAATAGGCCGCTGGTTGGGCCGAGCGATGAAACCGTTCCTGCTCGACAGACGCTAGAATCTTTTCAACCGCCCGATTAGCAAACCGATCAAGCAGCTTCTCAAAGAGAGCCACATCCGCTATATCAACCCCGATACCGATAATCATCAGAAGTTGGTCATCGATAAATCGTATTTATGTCTGAGGCTGATCAATTGAAGGGACTATCAATTAGCCGTGTTATCGATCAACTGACGCAACTCCGCCACTGCAGACGGCAACCCAACGAACACCGCTCGACTAATGACTGCATGACCAATATTTAACTCATCCAGTCCCGGCATCGATAATAACGGTTGGAGATTTTGCCGGTGTAATCCGTGGCCCGCATTCACTTTTAAACCAAGACCCGTGGCCTGTATCGCCGCCGCAAACAGCCGTTCTCGTTCCTTAACCGTTGGCGCTGATTGCTCCGCATCAATACCATCTTGTTCAGCCAGTAGCGCGTATTGTCCTGTATGAAGTTCCACCACGGTTGCACCCGTCCGGCCAGCGGCAGCCACCTGATCATGGCTGGGATCTATAAATAGCGATACCGTAATTCCCGCTGCGGTCAGCCGCTCCACCGCCTCGATAACAGCCGCCTGCTGCCCAACCACATCCAGTCCACCCTCGGTGGTTAACTCTTCGCGTTTTTCTGGCACCAGACAACATTCCGCTGGTTTGACCCGGCAGGCGTAATCAACCATCTCAGTTGTGATCGCCAACTCCAGATTCAGCTTCACCGGCAGTTCAGCCAGCAGCGCCTCAACATCATGCTCCTGAATATGGCGACGGTCTTCGCGTAAATGAACGGTGATAAAATCCGCCCCGCCTTCAAGAGCCAACCGCGCACCAACCATCGGTTCTGGATAATCAGTACCCCGCGCCTGACGCAGGGTAGCGATATGATCGATATTAATGCCCAGTTTCACCTACTTTCCCTGCTTTTGAAATTGCTGCCCATAAACGACGGGACTCTAATGGCCTGTCACCTAAATGAGGCTGTAACAACGCTCGCATTAACCGTTTAGCGGAAAGCAACTGACTATTATCTAATTGCCCCGACTGCAAATTAATTAATACCGCACCGGAAACCCGTATACCCGGAAGATGGCCTTCATTGCCGGCGTCCACTATCGATTGCCAGCTCACTGGTCCCTGCTCCTGCACATAACAGTAGTCTGCATCCGGGGTAATCACAGCGCCAGATTGATCAACATCAATGATCACCCCATAACCTAGCTCAGCCAACAAATCTATCTCAAAGGCCCTAAGCGCACGCTCAACCACACCAGATTTTGCTGCATCAGAACCTGACAGGGCTGTCATTATTGTCACGTAACTCAAGTACAAATGCGGATGAGCGTCCTGACGTTGACAGGTTCTCAGTGTTAGCTCGTTAACATAATAGGCAGCCGCCAATGCCTCTCCGGCAGGAACACTAACCATCCCATCGGGTTCCAGCCCACGCAGACTCTTTAAATCACCACCACCACTCCAGGAAACCTGTAACGGTTGAAAGCTATTAAGGGCACCACGCCATGCCGACTTTGCTCCACGCGCGCCTCTGGCTACCAGGCCAACGCGGCCAAACTCTAGTGTCCAGAGTTCCAGCAGTGCGCTGGTATCACGGTAGGGACGACTATGGAGGAGATAAGCCGGCTGCCCCTCAACTTTCGATTGCGCCATCGCCCTTTTTCAAACCGAATGTTTCGTCCCCGTATTCCAGGCTACGAACCGCTGCCTCGTTACTGGTCCAGCCACTTTTAACCTTTACCCAGCACTGTAGATGCACCGGACTATCAATCAGTGTAATTAAATCCTGTCTGGCATCACTGCCAATTTTCTTCAATCGACTGCCACCTTTGCCAATTACGATGGCCTTATGAGCATCTTTTTCCACCCAAATTAATGCATCAATCTCAGTCCGCTGTCGTCCTTTCTCTTCGGTGGTTTCGAACCGCTCTACTTCAACACTACAACCATAGGGAATCTCATCTCCTAACTGGCGCATTAACTTCTCGCGCACAATTTCAGCACAGAGGAATCGTAAACTACGATCGGTTATCTGATCATCTTCAAACAGCTGGGGCGCGATCGGCAGGTGCTCTTCCACTACACCTAATAAGGCATCCACCTGATCCCCACTTTGCGCTGACACAGGAATCACTTCGATAAAATCCTTTGCCTCCGCTAATTTCTGCATAACCGGCAACAGCTGGGTTTTATCAGCGACGATATCAGTTTTATTAACCACCGCAATCGCCGGGGTATCACTCTGCTGCACCAGTTTGAGCACCGCAAGATCCGCTTCCGTCAGCCGGGTGCCCTGAACCATAAATATCAATAAATCCACATCTGCAAGGGTATCCAGAGCGGCCCGGTTCATATAGCGATTCAGCACTCGTTTGGAGCCAAACTGAATCCCTGGCGTATCAACAAATAGGCTCTGAACATTAGCAGACGTGTGTACACCCAAAATTCGATGCCGGGTGGTCTGCGGTTTGCGAGAAGTAATACTGATTTTTTGGCCCAATATGCGATTTAGCAGGGTCGATTTACCCACATTAGGGCGGCCAAGAATCGCCACATAACCACACCGAAAAACTTCAGCAACTGACATTAACTTGCTCCAATGCTAAAGATGCTGCGGCCTGTTCAGCAGCGCGGCGGCTGGAACCTTCCGCAGTAATATCATCGAGTAACCCATCGACCTGGCAGGAGACAAAAAACCTGTTTTCCTCGTCGCTAGAAACCGATTTGTTTGGCTGGGGTGAATCGATCAATCGATATACTGGCAACGGCCGACGCCGGGACTGCAGGAACTCCTGCAACTGAGATTTAGCATCACGCTGATCTGCAGCCATGGTCAAAGATTTTAAGCGATGGTTATACCAGACCAGCACAATCTGGCGACAGCGTTCAAAATCACTGTCCAGATAAATAGCGCAAATCAGTGCCTCGAGGGTATCCGCCAAAATAGACAGACGTTGCTGTCCGCCGCTTTTAAGCTCCCCACCACCAAGTTTCAGGTAGGGCCCGAGTTCCATTTCTGTAGCCACTTCGGCAAGCGTTTCCTTTTTAACCAACCGCGCTCGAAGCCGAGTTAGGGAGCCCTC
>JAESTY010000084.1 GCA_016763355.1 Immundisolibacteraceae bacterium | reverse complement strand
TCGGTGCAGCTACCGAAATTGAGATGAAAGAGAAAAAAGCCCGCGTTGAAGATGCCCTGTACGCTACCCGTGCTGCGGTTGAAGAAGGCGTGGTGCCTGGTGGTGGTGTTGCGCTGGTGCGTGCAGCTGCATCCATGGGTGAAGTTGCTACTGATAATGATGACCAGAGCCACGGTGTGCGTATTGCGATACGCGCTATGGAAGAGCCATTGCGTCAGATTGCTGCCAATGCCGGTGACGAGCCAGCGGTTGTGCTGACTAAGGTTCGTGAAAATGGTGATGCAACCTATGGTTACAATGCCGCGACTTCTGAGTACGGCAATATGGTTGAGATGGGTATTCTAGATCCAGCTAAAGTGACTCGGGTTGCGCTACAAAATGCGGCTTCGATTGCGGGTCTGTTGATCACTACTGAAGTAGCGATTACAGATGTGCCATCGAAAGATGCTGGCGGTCCTCCAATGGGTGGCATGGACCCAATGGGTGGCATGGGTGGCATGGGCGGCATGATGTAAGCAGCTCCACCATTTGTAAAAGTTAAACAAAGCCCCGGTGGTGATCATCGGGGCTTTTTGGTATCCGGTAATCAGATCTACTTCCTTACCGGGTAGTGAAAGCGCTAAACTGGGCGCCAAATCGGTGCGGTCTGATCCTGGATCCTCAGTGCTCTTTATAAAACCACTTAAGCTGATCAGCGTGTGGGTAGTGTTTATAGGGGAACTCGCAGCCTGCTCCCCCTAATTTATTGATTAAGAAGGAATTGCAGACAGTGGGAATGGAAGATCGCGACGGGTTCATCTGGTTTGACGGTGAGATGGTTCCCTGGCGGGATGCAAAGGTTCATGTGTTAACACACAGCCTGCATTACGGCATGGGCGTCTTTGAGGGCATGCGTGCTTACAAAACCGATAAAGGCACCGCGATTTTTCGCCTTGAAGAGCATATCGACCGGCTTTATGGATCAGCCCACATCTTGCAGATGGACATGCCTTTTGAACGTGAGGAGGTGTTGAAGGCGTGTCGTGATGCGGTAACCCTTAACAATCTTGAAGAGGCCTATGTGCGGCCACTGGCCTTTTATGGTTCAGAATCGATGGGTGTTAGTGCGCCGACCTTAAAGACTCATATCATGATTGCTGCCTGGGAATGGGGGGCCTACCTGGGAGAGGGTGCGCTCGAGAGGGGCGTCAGATTGCGCACTTCGTCGTTTGCCCGTCACCATGTCAATGTGACCATGTGTCGTACTAAGGCGACCGGTAATTACATTAATTCGATGTTGGCGCTGCGTGAAGCCCAGGCCTGTGGCTACGATGAGGCGCTGTTGCTGGATGTTGATGGCTATGTAGCCGAAGGTAGCGGGGAAAATGTTTTTCTGGTGATCAAGGGTGTTATCCACACGCCGGCATTAACTTCTGCTCTAGCCGGAATTACCCGGGATATATTGATGACCCTGGCAAAGGAAGCCGGCCATGAGGTGGTAGAACGGCTAATAAGCAGAGATGAAGTTTATCTTGCTGATGAGGCGTTTTTTACCGGTACCGCTGCCGAAGTGACGCCGATCAGGTCTCTAGATGATCGTATTATCGGCACCGGCAGTCGTGGCCCAATCACCGAAGCGTTGCAGAAACGGTATTTTGAGGTGGTGCACGGCGAAGCCGAACAGTACCTCGATCTGCTGACCTATGTGGAGTGATCGAAAAAGTGGATAAAACCAAGCAGGCAAACGCGGTGCTGCGTTACCAGATTAGTCAGTCTGATTTGCCATTGCATTGCCCGATGGACGGTCAGAGCCAGTGGGACTCACACCCACGGGTTTATCTGCCGATTGAAGATCAGGGGGAAATTCTCTGTCCATACTGTGGTGCACTTTATCAATTTAAAGATGGGGAGCAGTAGTTTCCGCCGGTGACCGATCTTGAAACAGGGGTGGAGAACCAGCCAGCCGAGAGTGTAGACAGTGCGATATTGGTGGTTGGGCCGTCCTGGGTCGGTGACCTGGTGATGGCTCAGAGTTTTTTTATCGCCCTTAAGCAGCAGCAACCGAATGTAGCTATCGATGTTTTGGCCTCCGGCTGGTTGATACCGTTATTGGCGCGGATGCCGCAAATAAGATCCGGTATAGAGAATCCACTAAAGCATGGTCAGTTGGGGCTAGTCGATCGGCGGCGTCTGGGTAAGAAATTAAACGGTCACTATCAGCGCGCTTATCTGTTGCCGAATTCGTTTAAATCCGCAATGATTCCTTTTTGGGCCGGCATCAATCAGCGTATTGGCTACGCTGCTGAGTTGCGTTCTGGATTGCTTACCGAGTCGAGAAAGCTGGATAAAAAAGTGCTCACTCGAACGGTCGAGCGGTTTGTGGCATTGGCTTATCAGCCAGGTGAAGGGCTGCCAGAAATCGCCTTGCCTAGGTTGCCGGTAAATCCGGTTGAGCAGCAGGCAACACTAAAAAAATTGGGGTTTAGCGGAGAGTTACCGCCTGTTTTGGCGCTCTGCCCAGGTGCGGAATATGGACCTGCTAAGCGCTGGCCGGTAGAGCACTTTGCCCAGGTGGCCAGAGATAAACTGGCTCAAGGCTGGCAAGTCTGGATCTTTGGGTCGGCTAAGGATCGACCCGTGGCTCAGCAAATCAATGATCTGACGAGCGGACAGTGTAAAAATCTCGCTGGAACCACGTCGCTGGCAGAAGCCTGTGATCTGCTAGCGCTAGCAGCGGCGGTGGTGACCAACGATAGCGGCTTGATGCACGTCGCAGCAGCACTAGGTCGGCGGCTATTTTGTTTATTTGGTTCCTCTGACCCTAGGTTTACACCACCCTTATCTGATTCAGCTGAGGTGTTTTCTCTAGACTTGTCTTGCTCTCCCTGTTTCGAACGGGAATGCCCACTGGGGCATTTTCGTTGCCTTAATGACCTGCTTCCCGAGCAGGTGTCTGTTGCGATTGGCTAGAGTCAGAAAATAAGTTATGCGCGTATTGTTAATAAAAACTTCTTCGCTTGGTGACGTGGTGCATGCGTTACCAGCAGTTACTGAAGCCTGTGAAAAAATTCCTGGTTTGCAGTTTGACTGGATGGTGGAAGAGAGTTTCGTGGAGATTCCTGAGTGGCACCCGGGGGTTGGCCGAGTATTGCCAGTGGCACTTCGGCGATGGCGTAAGCAACCGTTTCAGGCGCTACGTAGTAGTGAGTGGCGCGCGTTACGAGAACATATCAAAGCGGGTGAATATGATCTTGTGATTGATGCTCAGGGCTTGCTTAAAAGTGCTTTTTTAGTCTGGTTGGTCGGATCTAATAGTGTTGGTTACGATCGAGAATCTATTCGAGAGCCATTGGCGACCTTGTTTTATCAGCAAAAAATTAAGGTTAGTAAGGAGCTCCATGCGGTAGAAAGAATCCGTCAGCTTTTTGCTGGAGCGCTTAATTATTCTCTTACTTCTTCTACTCCAACTTACGGGGTTAAGCCACCAGTAGACGAGGTTTTTGAACCGGAAAATATCCAATACCTGGTTTGGTTACATGGCAGTACCTGGGATAGTAAATTATGGCCAGAGGCCTATTGGATAGAGCTCAGTCAGCTCGCTGTTGATGCCGGTTATGAGGTGCTGATTCCCTGGGGAGATGGTGAAGAACGCAAACGGGCAATACGGGTAGAGACTTTTGTCGATGGAGTCACGGTTTTACCCCAGATGACTCTTGGTGAATTAGCCCTGGTGTTAAGCCGGGCAGTGGGTGTGGTTGGTGTTGATGGTGGGCCTGCGCATCTGGCTGCAGCAGTATCAGTACCGATGATTTGTCTGTATGGCGCCACCCGGCCGTTGTTAACCGGCAGTTGGGGTGAAAATTGTCATAATTTGCAGGGTGAGGCGGCCTGTGTGCCTTGTTTGAAAAGGAAATGTACTAATCTGAGTGCGGATGGAATGTCACAGGCCTGCTTTACAACGTTGCAACCCAAGCAGGTTTTTCAACAATTGATGACGCAGATTAGTAGCCATAATGACGGTGATGGTCTGCGGGTGGTTCGGTGAAAATAGCCTTTGTACTGTATAAGTATTTTCCGTTTGGAGGCGTACAGAGAGACTGTTTACATATTGCTCAGGTGATGCAGGGACGGGGCCATGAGGTAGAGTTGCTTTGTATCGAGTGGAATGGCGAAGAGCCGGTCGGGATACCTGTGCATCGTTTTTCTGTCAGAGGAATTACCAACCATCGTCGTTACCGAAACTTCTCTAAAAAAATTCAACGCCACTGCCGGAACCATGCGATTGATGGCGTGGTTGGTTTTAATAAGATGCCTGGACTCGATGTTTATTTTGCTGCGGACGGTTGTTATCAGCAGAAATCAGCATCTAAAAGCCATTTATATCGATTGACCCCTCGATATCAATATTTTTTAGCTGA
>JAESTY010000083.1 GCA_016763355.1 Immundisolibacteraceae bacterium | reverse complement strand
GGGGTTCTAGCCGGGTTTGCCGTTGTTAACGGCAACCAATAGTGAGTTTGGTGCCGCAATACAAAGCTAATTAAATTTTTGCGATCAAGCCCTGATAAGAGACGTTTCTGGTTGGTTTTGCAGTTCTGTTGATCTGCACCGGCAATTTGTTGCCACCTCAATCTGAATTGATTTTGGGCCAGCCTACTGCAATAACGACAACACGCTTTGGGGCGCAGAATTGGCTTGAGCAAGCATAGCGGTACCGGCCTGCTGCAAAGTCTGGGACCGGGTCAGTTCGGCGGTTTCCTGGGCAAAATCCGTATCCTGAATCCGGCTGCGTGCAGCGGATAGATTCTCAGCCGAGGTGGCCAGACTGGCAATGGTGCTTTCAAAGCGAGTTTGTATGGCACCAAAAGTACCCCTTAGAGTATCCACATCACGAATTGCCTGATCGATACTGCGGATCGCGCTGTTGGAATCGTTCACCGTGAGTACATTAGCTGAAACGATCGCCGCGGCTTCGGTGGTGCTACTGTTGCCGTTGGATATCTGGGAAAAAAACTGGTCGTTGTCACCGTCGTTTAGGTCGTTGACCGAGATCTGAGTCCTGGCATCCAAATTAATGGTTGCTTTAAAGGTGCGTACAGATGCGCCCTGTCCAGAGGCGCCAGGTTCCGAAACCAGGTCGCCAAAAAAACCGTTTACGCCGTCAGATGCCAATCCACTGGCATTGGAAACGGCTTCGGCAAATTCTATATTTCGGCCATCAGAAGCACTCAGCAGTATGTCGTTATTGGCCTGCAAGGTAGCTGTGACCCCGGTGTTAGATGCATGGCTATTAATTAAGGTGATCAGGTCGCTCTGAGTAGTGATGGTGAGCGCATCCTCGATCTGGACAGCGACTTGCACATCGTTGATCTGCAGGGTGTAGTGCAACGTTGAGTCGTTACCAACATCGTTGAAGGTCAGGGCACTGCTAAAGTTGGCCGCGGTAATGGTTGCCGTGGTCTCGCCAGCATTAGCGGTCACACCATGTGTGCCGGTCAATTGATTAATCGCAGTGGCAATCTGGTTGGCACTGCCAGCGCCCAGTCCATTGTTAGCATCGGTGGCGGCGCCGATAGTAGTGCCATTGATTTGTAGGTCATCGGCAGCTAGAACCGTGGTATCAGCGACTGCGGCAATGGCTGCCATACTCGTGGCCGCTGTTGGGCCACTACCAATCAAATCGAATTTCACACTAGCAGCCTGACCTACTTGGGTATTGCGCATGCTGGCGCTGACGTCCACGGTAATAGTTTCGCCCACATTAGCACCGACTTGAAAAGTAGCATTACCAAGGCTGCCATCGAGCACATTGCGACCATTAAATGAGGTGTTTTTCGCCAGCTCATCATTGGCTGCTAACAGTTGCTGGAATTCTGCATCGAGTGAAATTCGATCTTCTGTTGTGTTGGTGGCGTTGGCCGATTGAATCGATAGTTCGCGCATGCGCTGAAGGTTATTGGTGACCTGCTGTAGTGCGCCCTCGCCAACTTGTGCCAGTGAAATTGCGTCGGCGGCGTTGCGTGATGCCTGATTAAATCCCCGAATCTGGGCGGTCATGCGGTCACTGATCGCCAGGCCAGCGGCATCATCTTTGGCACTATTAATGCGCAACCCAGAAGATAGCCGTTGAATCGAGGTCGAGAGTGCACCTTGACTGGCGTTCAGGTTTCGTTGTGCATTGAGCGACAGCACATTGGTATTTATGACGTTGGCCATCCGGCCCCCCAAGCGCAAAAACGGTTATTTTTATCGATGACAATTCTGAGCATTGGATCGCTTCTATCGATGACCTAAATGGTCATGAACCGGAATAGGCCTAGTCAGATTTTGGACGCTTACGCCTTAACGCTATTTTCGTGATCCGGTTTTTGTTGGATCAGCTGCCAATAGCGGCAGTACTTTGCCGTCCGCTGGTAGCTAGCCGCTGATAGTTTGAAACCTTTAGTGGTTAATTTCTTACCGGTCTGTTTTCTTAAACACCGGCATATAACGCTATTCATAAGCTATGGCTGAATAAAGACATCCGCAAATGGCTGTCAGCGATCGGGTTTGGAATAAATTCGAGCATTTCTAATAAGGCAAAACGCTGCCGCTTAAGCTTGCCGGCGGCAGTGACGGCAAATTGTCACCGCAGCCGGCAAAGCTGGGTTGCCGAGTCGGGAAACCGTCGCTGACCTGGGGGGCATGGGCGGGCTTAGGTTTGAGTGATTTGAGTGGATTATTTTTTGTTGATTGGTAAGTGCATGAAAGATATGTAATTTGTATTTAATTTCGATATTTAGGTGCGACGGGTCACTGCTTGGGCACGGTCCTTGCTAATTCCTTAGGCGATGGAGACCTTAGCCCAAGGAAAAAAAATTGCTATGAGCGACCGATACCTGCTGGTGATTGAAGACGATGACACATTGCGTGAGCTTTATGAGGCCGCGTTGACCTCCGTTGGATATTCGGTACTGACCGCCGCCGATGGCGTTGCTGGTCTGGCTATTTTGGAGCAGAACGATGTGGCCCTGGTGTTATGTGATGAATTCATGAGCCCCATGTCGGGCCACGAGTTTTTGCAGCAGAGTCGTTTACTGGCTCGACCCTTGCCGGTGTTAATGATTAGTGGATACGCCAACATTCGTCAGGCAGTTGAGGCCATGCGTGATGGTGCGGTGGACTATCTAATTAAGCCGGTAACGACACAGGAACTGCTAACTGCAGTTGAAACCCATTTCCCGGCCATGGAAGTCGTGCCTGACGAACAAAGTGGCATGATCGCTATGGCCACCTCTAGCAAAGAATTGGTAGCGCTGGCCCGACGGGTGGCGATAACCGATGCGACAGTGCTAATCACGGGCCCGAGTGGCTGCGGTAAGGAGGTAATGGCACGTTTCATCCATCAGCAATCGGCACGGTTAAATGGTCCTTTTGTCGCGATTAACTGCGCAGCCATTCCATCGTCGATGCTCGAAGCGACTCTATTTGGTTATGAAAAAGGTGCTTTCACCAACGCGCTGCAGGCTACTCCGGGCAAGTTTGAACAGGCCCAGGGGGGCACACTTTTACTGGATGAAATTTCAGAAATGAGCCTCGACTTGCAGGCCAAATTGCTTCGAGTGCTGCAGGAACGCGAGGTCGAGCGATTGGGCAGCCGTGGAGTGGTCAAGCTGGATCTGCGGATTATCGCCACTTCCAACCGGGACCTGCCTGCCACGGTACGTGATGGCCAGTTCCGTGAAGATCTATATTTTCGTTTGAGTGTATTTCCACTGCGTATGCAGTCACTGGCGGAACGCCCGGCGGATATTATTCCGCTGGCAGAAGCGATGTTACTCAAATATGGAGAACCGGTGAGTCGACTGACCCCGGAAGCAGCCAATCGGATGTTAGGCCATAGCTGGCCAGGCAATGTTCGAGAGTTGGAAAACCTGATTCAAAGATCGCTGATTTTGGCTGACGACCAGCCCATCCGTGGCTACCACCTGCAGTTTGATCCTTGTGTTGATGAGCCGGTTGCCTATGTGGAGCCGCTAGAGAGTATTCATGTGATGGCCAAGGCTCAGTCAGGTTCTATAGATCACGTGGGTATGTCTGGCGCTTCTTTGCGCGACAGTTTACGAGACCAGGAGCAGCAAAGATTGATTGATGCGCTGGGCAGTTGCCGTACCCGTAAAGCGGCGGCTGGTTATTTAGGGATAAGTGAGCGAACCCTTCGTTACAAGCTGGCCCGGTTACGCGAACAGGGTGTCGAACTACCCCGATCTCGGCGTGCGGCTCATTAACCAAATGATGCTTAATAAACCAATAACGATCAGCGACTTTGATTTGTCGAATCTGGCCACCTTCTTGAGGCATCAACGATGAGTTCAATAACTCCGGTGAGCGTTGACACGGTGTTAGCCCAAATGCGCACCATTCTTGCCGAAGGGCGGGTGGAAATACCCTCCCTTGACCAGGCTAAAGGTGTTGATGGAATTAAGCCGACGGAGGGCTTTAGTGCGCTGTTGACCGAGTCCCTGGATAAGGTTAATGCGGCGCAAAAAAATGCTGGCCAGTTGCAGGATCGGTTTTTGCAGGGCGACGAGAATGTCAGTTTGGCTGAAGTGATGATTGCCGGTCAGAAATCAGAAATTTCTTTTCAATCGTTATTACAGGTCCGTAATCGGGTGGTTAGCGCCTATGAAGAAATTATGCGGATTCCAATCTAAGCGTATTAATGCGCAACGCGAGTAGCAAATTGGTCATTGTTTGAATAAATGAATTTTATAACCACAAATAAAAAAGCAGGGCCCGCCTCCTGGGGTTCCGGGTCGACGGTTGTCCTGCATGCACAAAATGGGGTGTTAACGGGTGGCTGAAAAAGGTCTTGGAGCAACATTAGAAGGACTCTCCGGATTGCCGGTGAGTCGTCAAATCAGTTTAATGATTGTCATTGCGGCGGCGATTGCGCTAAGTGTGGTGGTGATGACCTGGATGGGCCAGCCTGCATGGCGAACCCTTTATACCCCGCAGACCGACCGGGAGGCATCGGAACTGGTCGCAGCGCTGAGCAGAGCCAATATTGAGTACCAGATGGAGGTCGGTAGCGGTGCTATTCAGGTGCCGGCTGATCAACATGCGACGGCGCGCCAGGCAATGGCGGGTCAGGGTGTTGGTGGCGGTGACCGCGGCTTCGAAATGATGGATCAGCAGGGTTACGGCACTAGCCAGGCATTGGAAAATGCCCGTCTGCAACGAGCTATGGAAGGTGAGCTACAACGTTCCATTAATGCGATGGCCGGTATTTCATCTAGCCGAGTACACCTGGCGATTCCCCGATCGAGTCCTTTCGCCAAACGCCGTTCGCTGCCAACTGCTTCGGTACTGCTGCGGCCATTGCCCGGATATCAGATAGATGAGGTAGTTGCTGCTTCAATTGCTCGGCTGATTGCGGCCAGCGTGCCGGAAATGACCGCAGCTCGAGTCACCGTACTGGATCATCGTGGCCGGCTATTAAGTGGTTCTAAAGGCAATAGCGCATTAGCCATGTCGGATGGTCAGCTTAGCTATACCCAGCGGGTCGAAGACCAGTTGGCGCGGCGTATTGAAAGTATTTTGATTCCGGTGGTTGGACTCGATGGTGTGCGGGCTCAGGTTCATGCCGAACTTGATTTTACCGAAGTAGACGAGGCTGCCGAGCAGTATGACCCTGAGCGCAAAACAGTGCGCAGCGAGCAGAGCCAGTCTCAGCAGTCTGGCGGAGGTTCGCTGGTTGGTGGTATTCCAGGGTCGCTGAGCAATAGTCCGCCTGGCTCTCAGGTGGTTGCGTCTCCCCTGGATGAAGGCGGTAACAGTCAGCGTAGCAGTGTGGTCAATTATGAAATTAATCGAACCGTGCGCCATACCCGTAGCGCCAGTGGTGCTATTAAGCGGTTATCGGTAGCGGTGTTGGTGAATTACATGGCGGTTGACGATGGTGACCCTGCGCCGATGGAGGAGGATCAACTAGCGCGTATTGAATCTCTGGTTAAAGAGGCGGTAGGTCTTGATCCAAAGCGTGGTGACACCCTGAGTTTGACCAACATGAAGTTCTTGCAACCGGAGATCGCGGCAGTAGTCGAGGTGCCAATCTGGGAACAGGGCTGGGTGCCGGGTGTGATTAAACAGTCCCTGGGTGTGCTCGTGTTGTTAGTACTGGTGTTTATGGTGTTGCGTCCAGTTTCAAAGCGTTTGTCAGAAATGCCACCACCACAGCAGATAGCGCCAGCGGCACCAGACCTTGAAATGGTTGCAGCCGCCGCTAGTCAACAGGCGCTGCCTACGGCGGAGGTAGAGCAACTGGAGCTGGTTCGTAATCTGGCGGATACGGACCCGAAGAAAGTTTCTCAGGTAGTTAAGGAATGGATTGAGAGTGATACCTAGCTAGCAGTTTTATTTAGAAGGATCAGGACAGGAAAATGACAGTATGAATGGAGTCGAAAAAGCGGCGGTATTGATGCTCACCATGGGTGAGAAGTCAGCTGCATCAGTAATGAAATATATGAGTCCGACCGAGGTGCAGCAACTTGGCCGGGCGATGACTTCGATGGGCCGAGTTAGCCAGGACGAGGTCAACGACATAGTCAGCGGGTTTTGTGGCCAGGCTGAGGTTGCAACTTCAGTGGGCATTGAGGCTAATGCTTTTGTAAAAGACGTATTGCAACAGGCTCTGGGTGAAGAGAAAGCCCGCAATATGATCGACCGTATTTTTAGCGGTAGTGACACCACCGGGTTAGATATGTTGCGCTGGATGGACCCTTCGGCGATTGCGGATGTGCTCAAACTTGAGCATCCACAGATCATCGCGATTGTGCTGGCCTACCTGGAACGAGATCAGGCCGCCGATGTGCTGGCGCAGATGAACCGCGTAGCGGCCAGTGATGTGTTGATGCGCATGGCAACACTCGATGGTGTGCAGGAAAGAGCATTGCATGAACTTAGTGAGGTGCTGGAACAAACTTTTTCTAGTAACAAGGGTAATAAAGCGTCGGCAGCAGGTGGGGTTAAGGTTGCCGCGGAGATTGTTAACAATCTCGAGGGTTCGCTTAGTGCTGACCTGCTGGAACAGATCAAGGGAATTGATGCTTCTATTGGCGAAGGCATTGAGGAATTAATGTTTGTGTTCGAAAACCTTAACGAACTTGATGATAAGGGTATTCAATCGCTAATGCGGGAAGTCTCTTCTGAGCCATTATTACTGGCATTAAAAGGCGCTTCGGAAGGCTTGAAAGAGAAAATATTCTCTAACATGTCGACTCGAGCGGCAGATTTATTACGTGAGGATTTGGAGGCTAAAGGACCGGTGCGGTTAGCGGAGGTTGAGGCCGCACAGAAAGAAATTTTAGTCGTTTCCCGCAGGCTGATTGACGCGGGTGAAATCTCCTACGGCGCCGGCGGTGAAGAATATGTCTAGCGCAGGTGCTGAATCGATGCAGAACGAGTTGGGCGAGCGAAGCCAGTTTAGCGGTGGTCTTACTGGCCAGGCGGTAAAAATGGATATGCCTCAGCTGACCACAACTAGAAGAACACTGGTGACCAAGAACAAGGCGCCGGCGGAAGAAAAAGATCTGGCTTCGCTAAAGCGAGAAGCTTATGCAGAGGGTTTGGAACAGGGAATCAGCCGTGGTGAAGAGCAGGGATTAGCGAATTCCGAAAAAGACCTTCAGCGATTGCAATCGCTGATGAATCATCTGCATCAGCCTTTACTAGATCTGGATAATCAGGTTTTGGAGGGTGTTGCCTCACTCGCTGTGAGACTAGCGGGCCAACTATTGCAGCGCGAACTGGATATGGAACCAGCTCGGTTAGTGCCGATTATCAGCGCAGCACTTGCCCAGTTGCCGATGAATAATGACCGACCGCAGGTGGTGTTAAATCCTGAGGATTTCAAATTAATTGAACGGCTTCAGGCCGATGATCCGTCGATTGCTGACTGGTCGCTAGTCGCTGACTTGCAGCTGCCCCCCGGCGAGTGCCGAGTGATTGGCCCTCTTTCCAGGGTGGATCTGGGGCTGGATGCCCGGTTAAAAAACTTGTTGGCAACACTGCTGGATGAAGATCCCTCGTTGGCGGATTAATAACCGATGTTTTTAAACAGTGTTTTGGTCTGGAAGAATTTCCCATGAGTTTGCCAACATCGACTACCGGGCCTGAATGGCAACCCGGTAACCAGTTTTTTCACGAACAATTGCTGCGCATGCAGGCACGGGTGCTGCGCAGCGATGGCATGTTGATTCAGGGCAGGTTGACTCGAATGGTTGGCTTTACCCTCGAAGCTGAGGGTTGCAAGGCAGCTATCGGACGACGCTGCCGGGTAGAGACCGATAGCGGCAAAATGATGGATGCGGAAGTCGTCGGCTTTGCCGATGAAAAGCTATTTTTGATGCCGCTAGGGCAACCGGTAGGCTTAAGCCCAGGTGCACGAGTGGTGCCAGTCATCGGCAATGAACGGGTTGCCGTGGGTAGTGCGTTATTGGGTCGAGTGATTGATTTTCAGGGTTCTCCGCTAGATGGTGGTGGCCCAATACGGACCCTCAACCGGGTGCCCATTGGTGGGCGTAATTTGAACCCCCTAAAACGTATACCGGTGAATCAACCGCTTGATGTTGGCGTGCGTAGCATTAATAGCCTGTTGGCTGTGGGTAGCGGTCAGAGACTGGGCTTATTTGCGCCGGCTGGAGCCGGTAAAAGTGTACTGCTTGGCATGATGACCCAGTTTGCTCGCGCCGATGTGGTGGTAGTTGGCCTGATTGGCGAGCGCGGTCGAGAAGTTCGAGAATTTGTTGACTCAGTGCGCGCAGCGCAGGGTATGGACAATGCGGTGGTAGTTGCTGCGCCGGCTGATTTATCGCCGGTGAGTAGAATCCGGGCCGCTGAAAGAGCCACTGCGATTGCAGAGTATTTTCGTGACGCGGGTCAACGGGTTTTGTTGTTGATGGATTCGTTAACTCGATATTGCCAGGCTCAGCGTGAGGTCGCGCTGTCAATCGGCGAACCTCCGGCTAGTAAAGGATATCCGCCTTCGGTATTTGCCCGCCTGGGCCAGTTGGTCGAACGGGCCGGCAATGGTGACCAGGGCAGGGGCGGTATTACGGCGATATACACCGTATTGACCGAGGGTGAAGAGACTGCTGATCCATTGGCCGAGGCCGCTCGGTCGGTGCTCGATGGCCATATTGTGTTGTCACGGGAGTTTGCCGAAGCAGGCCACTATCCGGCTATTGATATCGAAGCATCAATTAGTCGGGTGATGCCGGTGGTGGCCGATAGAAGCCAGCAGGCACTGGCGCTGAAATTTAAAAGAATATTTTCACTGTATCGACAGAGCGCAGATCTGATTCGAGTGGGCGCCTACAGCGCCGGCCAGGATGCGGAGCTTGACCATGCGGTGGCGATGTATCCGCGGTTAATGGAGTTTTTACGGCAAGAAATGCATGAAGGGGTGGGGATTGAACAGTCACTGTTGGAACTACAGCAGTTGCTCGAAGAACAACAACCTCCAGTGGCTCAACAGGCGGGGCTTGATGCTGATTCTGAAATCGGCTCAATGGCACCGAATTTGGGCCGATAGTCATTTAATGCATAGGGAGTAAAACAGCATGAACCTGGGAAAGAGCAGAACAAGGCGTTTGAAACTATTACCGATCATCAAATTAAAGCAGTTACGTGAGCGCGAGGCGGGCGAGCGCCTGCAGCAGATCGAGCAGGATCGTACGCGACGCCAACAGCTAGTGGAGAAATTAGAAGGCTATCGTGAGAACTATCTGGTGAAAATGGATCAGGCCTTAAATGAGGGCATGCCGATGCTACATCTGACCGACTACCGTGGCATGGTGGCTCAGATAGAGAGTGCGCTTGACAAAGAAGCTACCGCATTGAAGTGGGCGCAGAGCGACTGGCAGTTAGCTCATAAGGCATGGCAGACCGCCCACTCGCAGGTGGACGCCTTGTCGGAGCTATCAGATCGTTACCAACGCCATGGAATGCGTGTAGAGGAGAACCTCGAAGAGGAACAGCAAGACGACTTTCAGCGCGGTCAGAGTCCAATATCTAGCTGGTAGCGATGGCAGCAGCCGTAAAGTAATCGGCGGATGGTGATCTACGGTTAGCGAAGTCGGTTAGCAAAATTGGGTCGAATGTTGGCTTCAATTCAGTCCATTTTATTTGCCGCTATAACATGGCATGGAATTCGCATTGTGATTAGGGCGTAGTCGCTGTAACTGCCATTTACCCCTTCCTATTCGGTGCTGATTAGATGATTCAAGCCACGTTTGTAGAAATCCCTTCAATCGATTCACTGCCTTCGACACCCGTCGCTAACCAAACTAGCCAGTCAGCTGTAACCCCAGAAAATAAAGGCTTCTCAGATACTTTACAGCGTCAGCAACAGGAGCTTAGTGGCGGTAAAAAAGACGTTCCTACGCCAGCCAAAACTGCAGTGGCACCTGGAAGCGGGCAGGATGACCAGATTGCTGATGACCTGGAACCGGTTGATATTCAGCCGGCAATCGGCAACGTTTCACCGGCAATGACTGCCGCTGTTGCCGTTAACTTGCCGGCCGAGATTGTGGAAAAACTTTTAGAACCCGTGTTACGACCAACTGTGCCGACCTTAGTTGCCAAGGATGTTCCATCTACCGCTGCTGGTTTGTCGAACGTAGCGCGGTGTTAGCAGGTCAGCCGTTGACTACGGGAACTGTAAAAAACCTACCGGGTGGAGGTGTGGCAGCAGCTGGTGAAATTGACGATATTGCTTCATCCCTGACTGGCCAGGATAGACAGTTGCTAT
>JAESTY010000014.1 GCA_016763355.1 Immundisolibacteraceae bacterium | reverse complement strand
GCCGCTTTAACCACTGCCCGAATCACACCAATGTGCTCGTCAAATTCCAGTGTCGCTGATTCACCGGTGGTGCCCATCGCGACTATCGCCGTCGTGCCCGCCTGAATCTGAAAATCAACCAGCTGGGCAAGGCTCTGCATGTCGACCGCGCCATCGGCGCTCATGGGCGTAACCAGTGCTACGATACTGCCACGGAACATCCGTGATCTCCGAGTAAATTGTGGGGGCTAAAAATGGCCGCTAATGGTACTAACCGGCCCCTCAGGTTACAACTACTAGCGACAGTAAACAGGCGGTTCTGGCAGCAAAAGGTCGTAGAATTTTCAGCCGTTGCTAACAGCACTGTTGATCAGCAAACCAAATCAGCGCTGAATAACTAATCGCTAGTTGAAAAACTGGCCTGCCAGCAGGCCCATAGCCAAGCACTCAATCAATCAAAAAACCACAAGGACAATAGCAACATGAGCAGTGTAGAACTCGATAAACCAGTGGCTAATTTCAGTTGTGCCTCAACCTCGGATCAGCAGATCACGCTGGCCGGCCTAAAAGGTAAAAATGTGGTGATCTACTTCTACCCTAAAGACAGTACGCCGGGTTGCACCACGGAAGGTCAGAACTTTCGCGATCTTTACGCTGAATTTCAGGCCGCCAATACCGAAATTTTTGGGGTATCACGAGACTCGATCAAATCCCACGAGCGCTTTAAAGAAAAGCAGGAGTTTCCGTTTGACCTGCTATCTGACGAAGATGAATCCCTGTGTGGTTTATTTGACGTGATTCACGAAAAAAACATGTACGGCAAGAAAAGCATGGGCGTGGTCAGAAGCACCTTCATCATCGACGCCGAAGGGGTGCTGCGCCATGAGCTGCGCAAAATCAAAGTCAAAGGCCATGTCGATGAGATATTGGAGCTGGTAAAAGCGCTGTAATCTGAAATACAAATTCCAGGCAAAAAAAAGGCCTTGCCACTTTCGTGACAAGGCCTTTTTTAAACCTTGCTGATCTAGTGATCAGGCAACCCGTGAGTAGTACTCCACCACGAAGTTTTCCTGCACTTCAAGAGCGATGTCCTGACGATCTGGGGCACGCTTGAAAATGCCTTCGAGTTTTTTCTCGTCCAGGTCCAGATAGTCGGCCAGGGACAGACTTGGGTTTGCCACTGTCTCGACAATCACCGGATGAGCCTTGCTCTTCTCGCTTGGGGTAATGACGTCGCCAGCTTTAACCACATAACTCGGGATATTGACTCGGCTACCGTTAATAGCAACGTGACCATGGCTCACCAGCTGACGGGCCGCTGGAACGGTTGGTGCAAAACCCAATCGAAAAATCACGTTATCAAGCCGTGACTCGAGCAGGGTTAGCAGGTTTTTGCCGGTATCACCCTTGAGTCGTTTGGCTTCACGGAAGTATTTACGCAGCTGACGTTCGGTAACACCGTAGTTGTAACGCAGTTTCTGCTTTTCATCTAAACGCAGTCGGTAATCGCTCATGCGAATACGACGTTCGCCGTGCTGTCCTGGAGGATTGGTGCGCACACCATCGCTCTTGCGAGCCAGGCCAGGGATCTGTTGCTGAAAACGGCGCACTACGCGCAGACGAGGTCCGGTATAACGGGACATAAAAACTCCTGAAGCTAATACTCAATGATGTAACCACCGGGGAAACTCTCGGGGCTACGCGGGCGTAGTCACCGCACGTGCTCTCGGGACTACCTAAAACCTACAAAATTTGAAAGTAAGAATTGGCCCATAGAAATGGGCGCGCGTATGTTACTTTCCAACCAGTTATATAGCAAACGATCCAGGGATAAAACTGCCGACTAGGCTGACAAGCAGTCCAGACATGCGATACCGCTGGATACCAACCGGTTTAGTCAACATCCTTAACCAGTTTGGGTTTGGCGGCATTCCGCAAGATTTTAATCTGATCACGATCCAGCTCCACCCAACGTCCGGGGGATAGATCTCTGGGCAGTGATAAAGGTCCATAGGAGGACCTTTTTAGTCGACTAACCGTAAAACCCTGGCTCTCCCAGAGCCGACGTACTAACCGGTTTTTGCCCTCGCGAACCACAACTCGATACCAGGCATTTGCGCCGCGACCACCGATTGGTTCGATTTCATCGAAACTGGCAACACCATCTTCAAGTTCTACCCCGGTACTGACCCGAAGAATATCCTGCTGCTTCACATCACCCAGCACTCGAACCAGATATTCGCGGCTCACTTCGCTGGACGGATGCATCAATCGATTAGCCAATTCACCGTCGGTGGTGAACAGCAACATGCCAGAAGTATTCATATCGAGTCGGCCCACACTGATCCAGCGCTGGCCGTTCAAACTTGGCAATTTATCAAACACCACCGGCCGGCCCTGGGGATCGGAGCGGCTGGTTAGCTCGCCAACTGTCTTGTGGTACATCAACACCCGGGTTCGACCGGTATGACGGGTCGACATGTAACGACCATTGACCTGAACCCGATCTGCGCTGGTTACTCGCATTCCCAGCTCAGCGACTTCACCATTGACTCGAATTTTGCCCTCGGTGATCCATTGTTCTACCTGGCGCCGACTACCCAGGCCAGCGTTAGCAATCACCTTTTGCAGTCGGTCACCCTGGGTTACCGCTGAAGCCTCGACTGCTGGCTCTGGAAGCTCCGGGTATTTACGGCCAGGACCGCGTTTGCGCGGAGCGCGACTGGCTTTCGCCGTTGCTTTAAGGCCTTTTTTTCGATTCGGCGTGCTACGGCGCGAGCGTACCGGACTCACTTAGTCTGAGCCATCAGTTGAGTCGCTGCCTGTATTGCTAATATTGGGGTCACTATCCAGTTCACTTGAGAGTTCAATTCCTGCTTGGTTTGAGATCACCACTGGAGACACTGCTCCAGTCGAGTTAAGTTCCGGCGGTTCCGGGGGCGGCGATTCTAGTGCCTGACAGGGGGTCTCATCAAGCAGCGCAGCTCTAGCGGCTTTCATATCGAGTCCATCACTATTTAATGGCGCTTGAGAAGATAGATGAGAAAACTCAGAAACCTCTTCTGTAAAGGACTCTGAAAAACCCACCGAACTATGGACAACCTGCTGATCTAATTCAGGTTCTTTACTATCGACAACCCTTTCTATCTCATGGCCATAGCCACTGCTGTTAACCTCCGGTTGGTCATTCGGCCCATCGCTCATCGGATCCGAATGGTCACTGGGGTCAGAAAAATCCAGCTCCGGGGTTAAATCGGCGATATCTCGTATATCGTCCAGCGGCGGCAATTCCGCAAGGCTAGAGATATTAAAATGATCCAGAAACCGCCGAGTGGTGGCAAACACACTGGGCCGACCCGGAACGTCACGCTGGCCAACCGAGCGCACCCACTCCCGTTGTAGCGGGGTTTTCATAATCGCCGTGCTAACACTAACACCGCGAATCTCTTCAATTTCCGCCCGGGTGACCGGCTGACGGTAAGCAATAATCGCCAGGGTTTCCAAAAGCGCCCGAGAGTACCGAGCTGGTTTTTCCTGCCAAAGTCGGGCTACCCATTCGCCCAGTGTGGGCACCACCTGAAAGCGATAACCACTGCCGACCTGTTTTAACTCGATTGCCCGGCCTGCATAAACTGTCTGTAGATTTTCTAACGCGAGATTAATCTCGCGTCGGCCTGGCTCTTCGCCTTCATTAAACAGGCCCATTAGCCGGTCAACTGACAGGGGCTCACCGGCAGCAAACAGCGCAGCCTCAAGCTTCTGACTAAGATCTTCAATCGTGGTCAGATCATCTTTGGAGATCGAATCATTCATGCGCCTGCCGCCTTCACATAAATCGGTTCAAACGCTTGCGGTTGGGTCACCTCTAATAAAGAAGCTTTTAATAGTTCTAGCAGCGCCAGGAAGGTGACCACCACCCCCAGGCGTCCCTCTTCAATCACGAACAGCGAATCAAAGGTGGCAAAACGATCGCTACTCACCAAGGATAATAGATAAGTCATTTTTTCGCGGACCGACAGGTTTTCGCGCCTGATCTGATGATGGGTCAGGGTTTTAGCCCGCTCCAGCACACCAGCGAGCGCGTCAATTAGCTCGTCGAGGGAGACATCCGCCAGCGGTTTAGGTGTATCAGTCTGCTGCTGCACAATGCGCGCCTGAAACAGATTGCGATCAAGTTGCGGCAACTCGCGCAGATTCTGGGCAGCATTTTTATAGCGTTCATATTCCTGTAGCCGACGGATCAACTGCAGACGGGGATCAGCCTCGTCCTCTTCATCAACCGCTTCGGGACGCGGCAACAGCATCCGTGATTTGATTTCAGTAAGCATGGCCGCCATCACCAGATATTCGGCAGCCAGCTCGAAACGCAAATCCTGCATCAGCTCGACGTAAGTCATGTACTGGCGAGTCACATCGGCCACCGAAATTTCCAGAATGTCGATGTTCTGACGGCGAATCAGCCAGAGCAGCAAATCAAATGGACCTTCGAAAGACTCGAGAAAAATTTCCAGGGCGTCAGGCGGAATGAAGAGATCATCCGGAAGCTTGGTGATGGCCTCGCCTTTGACAATCGCCAGCGGAAGCTCTTCCTGAATCGGCTGCTGGTCAACGGTTTCCAATCATCACCTCTCCCAGTTATTCATTGCCGGTCATTGACTGCTGATTAGCCAAACTGCCCATCGGCCAGTTCCAAAGCATTTAACCTAACTGTAATTCCTTATCGATATGACAGGCCAATCGCCTTACGAACCTCTACCAATGTCTCACGGGCTTCATCCCGAGCGACCTCACAGCCATCGGCAACAATCTGCCTGACCAGTTCAGGGTCATCTTCATAGGGCGCTGCCCGCTCAGCAAATCCGGCTAGATCAACCTTCAACGCATCGATCACCGGTTGTTTACATTCAACACAACCGATACCGGCACTGCGACAACCTTCCTGCACCCATTGATGGACCGACTCATCGGTATAAATTTTGTGGAATTCCCAAACCGGACACTTGGCGGGATCGCCAGGATCAGTGCGACGCACCCGTGCCGGGTCGGTCGGCATTTTTCGAACTTTCTCCTCTACCTGCGCCGGGTCATCCCTTAATTTGATGGTGTTGTTGTAGGATTTGGACATCTTGCGGCCGTCCAGGCCTGGCATTTTCGATATCTCGGTGAGCATCGCCTGGGGTTCAGGCAAGATCGACACCCCGCCGCCTTCCAGGTATCCATATAAGCGCTCTTTATCACCCACGCTAAGGTTCTGCTGTTCCTGCACCAGCGCCTGACCCAAACCCAGGGCTTCGAGTTCACCCTGCTCCTGATAAAGACGGCAATAGTCCTGATAACGGCGCTGAATCTTCTTGCCCATTTTCTTAATGGCCGCTTCAGCTTTCTCTTCGTAACCGGCTTCGCGACCATAAATATGGTTAAAACGCCGGGCCACTTCACGAGTCAGTTCAACATGGGCGACCTGATCTTCACCCACCGGCACCAGGCCAGCCCGATAAATCAAAATATCCGCCGCCTGTAGCAACGGATAACCCAGAAAACCGTAAGTTGCCAGGTCCTTCTCGCGCAGTTGCTCCTGCATATCTTTATAGGTAGGCACCCGCTCCAACCAGCCCAGCGGGGTGATCATTGACAACAGTAAATGCAGCTCCGCATGTTCCGGAACCCGCGACTGCACGAATAGCGTGGCGCTACCCGGCTCAACCCCGGCTGCCAGCCAGTCGACCACCATATCCAGCGAGTGATCCGCAATCGAACCCGTATCGTCATAGTGAGTGGTTAACGCATGCCAGTCCGCCGAAAAGAAAAAACAGGGGTATTCATGCTGCATGGTTAGCCAGTTTTTCAACACACCGTTGTAATGACCAAGATGCAAACGACCGGTAGGTCGCATGCCAGATAAAACCCGATTACTGGCGGCGGGCAATGTGTTCAATAGGGGACTCCTAACAGGGAAAAAAGGGCAAATTTGGCGGTTTCAAGTAATGGTATCAGCAGTGCACTAAGCGCACCTGTATACATCAACACCACCAGACCGATCATAATCAGCATGGAATGACGTTCCAGCTGCAAATATTTAACCGCATTTACGGGGTTCAAAAACCCCACCACCACTCGGCTACCATCTAATGGAGGTACCGGCAGCATATTTAAAATCATCAATACCAGGTTAATCGACACACCGACCTGGGCCATCTGTTGTAACACCAACATCGGCAACCCAGCACTACTGAACTGCAGGGCTAGCTTCAGTACCAATCCCCAGCAGATCGCCATTAATAAATTACTGGCAGGTCCAGCGCCCCCGACCAAAGCCATGTCGCGCTGAGGTTTATTAAGCCGTCCAAACTGCACCGGCACCGGTTTGGCCCAACCAAACATAAAGCCCGTGGTGGCGAGCATAAACAGCGGCAGGGCAACGGTACCGAGAGGATCGATATGGCGGATCGGATTCAATGACACCCGACCCAACTGACGGGCGGTGTTATCACCGAGTGCATCCGCGGCATAGGCATGAGCAGCCTCGTGCACGGTGATCGCCAGAATAATCGGCGGCGCGCCAATCAGTATGGCTAATACCAGGCCTAAATCCATCGACTATTTACCAATGTATTTACCGGGACGTTTTTCAAAAAATGCATTCAGGGCTTCTTCGTGATCCGCACTGAAATGGCAACCGGCCTGCAGGGTGGCACACATGTCCAGAAATTCTGGTAGCGGTGTGGACTGGCCAGCACGTAGTAATCGCTTGGCAATACGAAGCGCCTGCGGTGGTTTGGCGGCTATTTCACTCGCTAACGCTTGCACACGGGGCATCAGTTCTTCCGGCTCAACTACCTCAAGCACGATGCCAATATCCAGCGCTTCTGGCGCGTTAACCAACCGACCAGTAAAAGTCAGCTCGGCTGCACGTTGATGACCCAGTGCCTTAGGCAAAAACCAGGCACCGCCATCTCCAGGAATAATACCCAGATTGACAAAGGTCTCGCCAAATCGGGCTTTAGTCGAGGCAATCCGAATATCGCACATCATGCTGACATCAAAACCAGCCCCAATTGCCGCACCGTTTACCGCAGCAATAACCGGCACTTCTAGATTGTAGAGCGACAATGGAATGCGCTGAATACCGGTACGGTATTTTTGCTGCACTTCTAATGGCGTGCCACCAAAGATGCCCTCTTTTTTGGCCATATCCTTAATGTTGCCACCAGCCGAGAACGCCTTGCCCTCGCCGGTAATGATCAGCACCGAGATATCTTCGCGTTTGGGGATCGACTCTAGTACTTCAAGAATTTCATCGATCATCAGCTCAGAGCTGATCGCGTTCATGCTCTCGGGCTGGTTAAAGGTTAATGTGGCTACTCGGTCGGCAACCGAGAATTTAATCAGCGTGTAATCCATGTGGCATTAATCCATTGATTTTTAAGAAACTAAAAAACCTTTATCTATTCTAAAGCGCGTAACAACCTTCTTCATTGGCCGCATCAGCAATCGCCTGGCGCAGTGCCAGCAAGTCACCGTTAGCAGTCGCATTGGGAGACTCAATTTTCAAATGATCAGCCAACTCTCCGGCGAGCTGATTAACCTTCGCAACTGACTGCAGGGTCACTAATGCAACTGAATCCGTGTGCACCTGCTTAACCCGCTGCATTTGCGAGAGTCTTAAGATCGCTGATTCAGCCAGATAGATCGCAATCATCATATCCGCCAGGTTAGCCATCACTTCCTGGTTGGCATCAAAGCCTTTGCTATCGCCATAATGATCGCGGGCAGCGTTGAAACAGGTTGCAAAGCTATTTTTCATTTCCGACACAGGGTCGTCGCCAGTGCCTATAGCCAGCTCAATATCGCCTGCTGAGATTTTCTTCAGCAGTGTCCTGGGCATGACAATGCGATTAATCTCATTGGTGCCCTCGTAGATCCGCGAGATACGGGCATCGCGAACATACTTGGCCGCTGGGTATTCTTCCAGAAAGCCATAACCGCCGAACATCTGCAATGATTCATCGGCCACGCCTGCCAGTAATTCGGAACCGGCAATTTTTGCGATTGAGCATTCCATCGCGTAATTCTGCATCGATGCCAGCTTTGCCGCCGCATCATTGCCCCGACTCTGGCTATCCGCTTCCATATCGCCAACCGCACGATAGATAGCACTCTCGACCGCAAAAATGTCCGCCACCATCTGCCCGGTTTTACGTTTGATCATGCCAAAGTCGGCTATCTGCTGACCAAATTGCTTGCGCTGCTGCGCGTATTCAAGCGCCGCATTAAAGGCAAACTTGGCACTACCCAGGGCTGTGCCACCGAGCTTATAGCGCCCGTTGTTAAGAATATTAAAAGCAATCACATGACCACGACCAATTTCGCCGAGCACATTTTCCCGGGGGATCTGGGCTTTATCCATGATCACCTGGCGGGTCGAAGAACCCTTGATGCCAAGCTTGTCCTCTTCGGCGCCCAGACTAACGCCGGGGCTATTCAATGGCACGATGAAACAGCTGAATCCGCTGGCGCCATCAACTTCGTCAACCACCTTGGCAAACACAAAACCGACATCAGCAAAGCCGGCATTAGTAATAAATTGTTTAGTGCCGTTTAGAACCCAATGCTGGCCATCATCGCTGAGCACCGCAGTAGAGGCCGCCGCCAACGCATCAGAACCAGACCCCGGTTCGGTCAAGCAGTAACAACCGCGTTTTTCGCCGCTGGCAAACGCAGGCAACCAGGCCTGTTTCTGCTGTTCGTTACCAAACAACACCACCGGTAGAGAGCCAATACCGTTTTGCACCATCAATGAGAGCATCATCGACTGTTCGCGGGCGGTGTTCTCCAGCACCCGCATCGACACCGGCATCGGTAGTTCCAGCCCTTCATAGGCTTCTGGAATATCGAGCATGGTCAGACCCAGTTCTGATGCCTGATCCATCAAACCGGCCATCACGCCAGGTTTTTTGGCCTCAATCTCGGCCTGCAGTGGCCAGACCTGTTCATCACAAAAGCGCCGAGCGGTGTCGAACATGGCAATGTGGTCGGACTCAAACTGCTCAACCGTAAAAATAGCTGTCACAGAAGAAGCAGTCTGTAACCAGCCGCCGCCAATCAATTTTTCACTCATCGTGGATTCAATACCGGGTTATCTAGTCATCAATAAAGGTGCATGGGCGGGTCAAGGGATCGAAGAATCAAACAATCAAACAATCGAGTCAGTCAATCGTTTACTGATCTATTTAGGCTCCATCCGTACCGCGCCATCCAGGCGAATAACTTCGCCGTTGAGCATGCGATTAGTGGCAATGGTTGCCACCATGTCAGCAAATTCGCTAGCCTCGCCAAGCCGTTTTGGAAAAGGCACCGAAGCCGCTAATGCCTGCTTCGCATCGTCAGGTAGAGATTCTAACATCGGTGTCATAAACAGGCCCGGCGCAATCGCCATTACCCGAACACCATGACGGGCGAATTCTCTGGCCAGCGGCAGGGTTAACCCAACCACTCCACCCTTCGAGGCCGCATAAGCTGCCTGACCAATCTGACCTTCAAATGCAGCCACGGATGCGGTATTAACCACCACGCCACGCTCGCCGTCTGCATCCGGTTCGTTGTGCTGCATCACGTTAATCCCGCCACGGGCCAGATTAAAAGTACCCACCAGGTTGATACCAATCACCGAGGCAAACTTGTCCAAAGCCATCGGGCCCTTCCGGCCCAGGGTCATGCCATTACCGAGCACTCCGGCACAACTGACCACCAGGTTAACCTTGCCGAAGGTTTCCACTGCAGTGGCAAAGGCCGTATCAACCTGCTGTTCCGAAGTCACATCAGTAGCAAGAAACAGCGCCCTTTCGCCCAGCTCGGCACTGGCCTGTTCACCGAGTTCCTTGTTCACATCCAGCATAACCGCTGCGCCACCGCTGGCGATTACCCGTTGGGCCACCGCATTGCCTAGCCCAGATGCACCACCACTGATCACCGCCACCGCATTGGAAAGATCCATACTTCGTTCACACTCCTGAATTGAGTCTAATCTGATTTTATCGATTAAATGGTAAGAGCCATCTGCTCTATTAGTGAACCTTATAGTAAACGATTCAACTCAAATCGCGGACCAATCAACTGACGCTCTATTCCCTGAATGCGCTAGCATGGATGGCTTCAGCCCAGCCGCCACATTGGTCAGCAGAAAAGTTGCTCACCGATCTAAGTCGCTCTTTATGTACTTCCAAATCCGTTTTTATAGAGTCAGCTATGGATAACGAACAACAAAATCAAAACCAGCAGCCGAATTCTGCAGATACTTCTACTAATCAGAACCAGAAAACAGAACGAGAAGTAATAGTTTCCGAACTGGTGGAATCGGTGATTCGCCGAGCACCGATGGATGCGGCCGGGCTACTTAACAAGCACGACGATGAAGCACTGGTGCAGGTGCTCGAAGCCGTTGAGCCCTCGCTGTCAATGAAAATTCTGTCCTACTTGCCGGAGCAGCGCCAATCTGAAATCGCCTCAGATATCACTGAGCAGCTAGCCAATCGATGGACGTTAAATCAGCAATATGAGACAGGTAGTGTGGGCCGGGTGATGCAAAAACCGATCGCGGTTTTCCATTACGACCAAACGGTAAAAGAGACGATTAGCAGAATCCGCGAACTCACCAAAACAGCGCTGCCTACCTATGTTTATGTGATCGACGACGTCGAACAGTTTTACGGCGTGGTGGTCATGCGCGATCTGATGCTAGCCGACGCTGATCAACTGCTGACAGAAATCATGTTGCGAGATCCCTTCTCACTAAACGCCGAGACCAGCATTACCGACGCCATGCAGGCAGTGGTTCACCGCCACTACCCGGTCTACCCGGTCTGCGATGAACTCAACCGGCTTATCGGCCTGGTGCCCGGTTACACCCTGTTTGAAGAACACCGGGTAGAGCTGATCAGCCGACCCGGTCGCATGGTTGGAGTCGAACAGGGGGAGACCATTAACACCCCCTGGCGTACCTGCCTGAAATTTCGTCATCCCTGGCTACAACTCAATCTGTTAACTGCCTTTATGGCAGCCCTGGTAGTGGGACTATTTGAAGAAACCATTCAGCAAGTCGTGGTATTGGCTGCATTTTTGCCGGTACTGGCGGGACAATCCGGTAACACCGGCTGCCAATCTCTGGCCGTGACCCTGCGTGGCCTAACGCTGGGCGAATTCGCTGAATTAAATATGGGTGCCATTGTTAAAAAAGAAGCCGTGCTCGGCTGCGCTAACGGTTTCCTGGTTGGCATTATTGCGGCTTCGGCAATGTTCTTTTATGCCAGCGCCAAGGGCGGTAATGCAGAACTGCTGGCGCTGGTGGTGTTGGTCGCCATGATTGGCTCCTGCGTGCTCAGCGGTGTCACCGGCGTTATAGTGCCGATGGCGTTAAAAAAAGTCGGTGCCGATCCGGTTACCGCTTCGAGCATTTTTGTCACCACGGCTACCGATGTTTGCAGCATGGGACTGCTGCTTGCGTTGGCCAGCGCTCTAATCTGAGCATCGCTGCTTTATGCTCTACTCGATAGCTAACCCACGGCTAGCCGACTGCCACAGCCAGTAGCCGTTATTTGCCTGTCGGGATATCCTAATCTACAAAAAAAATCGCCATGTTCCAGAGGATAAGATTCGGTGCTGCAATCAAACAGGTTGATTTTGTTAATCTTAATCTGCGCCTCACTCATCGGCGTCTACCTACTTGTCCAGCCAACACAACCAGAAACAAACTCACCAACCATATTGCGCGTTGGTGTAGGGCCAGACCAGAGTTCAACCGAACTGCGCAGCCGCTACTCACCGCTTATCGATTTCATCGCAACTGAATCACACCGTGAAGTAGAACTAGTGATCGCATCTAGCTATGGAGAGCTGGTTGAGCTGTTCGCCAGCGGCGAGATCGACCTGGCCCGGTTTGGAGCATTTGGGTTTATTACGGCTCATCAGCTTAGCGACGCAGAACCATTGGTAATGCGCGATATCGATACCCGCTTTACCAGTTGGTTTCTGGTTAAAAAAAATAGCAGCGCTGAAAAGATCTCAGATTTGGCAGGGCTCAGGTTTAGTTTCGGAAACCGGCGTTCAACATCTGGCCACCTGATGCCACGCTACTTTCTAGACAAAATCCATCAAATAACACCGGAGAAGTACTTCTCTTCTGTTCGCTATTCCGGTCCACATGATCAAACAATTTACGACCTGATCAACAACAAGGTAGACCTGGTTGCGGTTAACCCGATCATTGTTCGCAAAATGATTGAGGATGGTCGAATTCCCAAAAATAACTTACGACTAATATGGGAAACACCTCCTTATACTGACTATGTCTGGGCAGTTCAGAACACCCTAAATGAGACCCTAAAAACTCAGCTGCGTGATGTTTTTTTGTCTCTGGATCCGGTAGATGGTGAACATGAAACAATTTTGGATAATCTTAGTAGTTCCGGGTTTCTGCCCGCCGGAATCGATCAATTCAAACTGTTAATGAAAATTTCATCGACCATGAACCTAGTTGAGGACAAAACTCAGTAATGTCCATCAAAGAGCAGTCATGGATTAGCGATATTCGCCGTCAGGTCTACAACATGGTCGGACTGGTTATTCTGTTTATCGTAATCGGAGCTAGTTTTTTCGCCTGGTACCTACATGCTTCCAGAGCGTTGCAAAAACATACCAATGAGTACCACCTGGCAAGCATCATTCATTACCTACGAGCATCGGATGAAATAAACCGTTTTCAGCTGAGAAGAAAACAGCAACCGATCTTTGATGACAAGCTGCTCAATAGACCCATCATTAGCGACCAGTCATCACTTCATTTCATTCAACTAGAGATCGCCGCTGGCACTCAGCTGCAAGCGCAGTGGGCGGACCGTAAATTTAATGCGTTAACCGCCAAACTGAATATCACCATGGCTAATTTGCCCGGTTTAGTAACGCCTTCCATGCCTCAGGTTGATGCAGATGAAAAGTTAACAACCCAACTCATCCATACCCAAAAAATCCTTACTCAATTAGCCCGTCTGCATAAGATAGAACGGGATTACCTGATGAAGAAAGTACTGGCACAGGATGAGCGCCGGGTAACCAGTTTAAGTCTGTTCATGATTTCATTACTGGTGACTTCGATTTTGATCACGCGTCGGGGGCTGTCGGCCATACAGTCTGCAATCGATGAGCGTTTGGAAAGCGAAGCTGAAAAAAAGTCCATTGAAACCCAACTGCGTCAATCCCATAAAATGGATGCTATTGGCCAGCTTACCGGCGGAATCGCCCATGATTTTAATAACGTGCTGGGCATTATTATTGGCAATTTAGGGCTGTTAAAGCGCAGCGTGCTCCTGGACGGGAAAGTCCCCAAATACCTTCAAAACATTCAATCTGCTGCTGACAGGGCTTCCAATGTCACTAAAAAATTACTTAGCTTCTCCAGCCAGCAGACCAATGAAACAGTGGCCATCAATGTAAACCAGGCCATTTCCAGCATGGACATTCTCACCACCTTATCGATTAATGCTTCGATAGCCGTCGAAAAAAAATTGGCCGATCAAATTTGGTTGACTGATATTAATTCGAGTGATTTTCAGGATGCGTTATTAAACCTGATCATTAATGCCCGGGACGCCATGCCTCATGACGGCACACTGACCATCACCACTGAAAACAAAGCTCTTGATAGCGCCTATTGTTCTCGGCATCGAGGCTCAACCGCCGGTGACTATGTGCAGGTGACAGTCATCGACACCGGCAGAGGCATGAGTTTTGAAGAAAAGGAGCGAATCTTCGAACCCTTCTATACGACAAAACCTGAAGGTGATGGCACCGGACTCGGACTGGCGATGGTGTTCGGTTTCGTTGATCGCTCTGCCGGACAGATCACCGTTTCTTCAGAACCAGGACTCGGATCAACTTTTAAGCTCTACCTACCCAGGTCAACGCAACTAACAAAAGTCGAACCACCGCCTGCTGAACAAAACCAGCCCATGCCTCGTGGTAGTGAGACCATACTGGTGGTCGATGACGAAGCGGGACTAGTAGAACTGGCCAAAGAGAGTCTGCAGGCGCTAGGCTATCGGGTGATCACTGCTGACAGTGCAATCACGGCTTTTGAGCAACTACAGGCAGAACCCCAAATAGCACTACTATTTAGCGATGTGGTGATGCCGGGTAACCTCAACGGTTACGAACTGGCCCAACAGGTACTAGTTGAAAAGCCAGCACTCAAAGTGTTGTTAACCTCTGGCTATACCAAAAAAGCAGTTATTCCAGAAGAGCTGAGTAACCAGGCAAACTTTGACCCTAAGCTACTAAATAAACCCTATTCACAACTCGAAATGGCATCACAAATTCGAGTCCTGCTTGACCAACCCTGATACCCCAAAGTTTCGAGACCCAGTGGCGGCCCATCACCTACCTCGGAGCTAGCAAACCTCAGCGGCAGCAAGACCGGTTTAGATTTCCATCAGCGCCCGATAGCCCTTCCAGAATCCACGAATAGAATTCTCATCCGCACCGACCCCATCCAGATCATTAACGCCATCGCCACCCATCTGCATGAATGAGCTTTGATCCGCATCGTGGATAATGCCGCGCTGAACAATCTCACCGGCTTCTGCGTCTTCCATTGCAATCAAACCCGATGGCCCGAGCAAATTAGCCTGGCGTAAACGATGCTCTCGCAATTCTGCGCTGTCATCCTTATAGCCCAGGTAGGTCCAGTAGAGTTCGAACTCACCGACACCTTTGGGCCTTAACTGGCGCATCGCCATGGCGTTTTGAATATGCTGAAACACCGAATTAGGAAACAAGGATTCGATGGTGATGGAGATGTCATCATCACGCTCGTTGATGTAACGTAAAAATTCCGGCGCCTGTAGTGATTCCTTGCCGCCCTCAAAACCCCGGGTGGTGTTTTCCTTATAAGTATCCAGCTGGTTCTCGGCGCTGGGTTTCCAGATCGTAAACAGGTTGTGATGACGTTGCTCGCTCATCTGCACTGCAGAATCACTGGCCGGTGCAACGATGCCAAAGGTTGGATAAAACAGGTGCAGCAACATACCGTGATAACTGTCCCGGGTGTTCTCACCATAGAGTTTCCAGTTGCAATTAATGTACTGACGGGTGTAACCGATCACCTCCAGTTCACGACCCTCCAGGCAGCGTGACAGGTTATTCACCATTACCTCGCCGAGGTACTCCTCAAGCGGGATTAATTGCGGGTCAAAGGTCACGAAAATCAACCCATAAAGCCGGCTAACCCGCAGTTTTTGCAAGCCATGGTCGGCCATCTCAAAATCTTTCGGGTAGCCGCCCTTGCCTGCCAGACCACGTCTAAACGGCACCCCAACCAGATCACCGGTCAGGTCAAACGCCCACTGATGATAAACGCAGGTATGCACATCCGTATTGCCCTTTAACTGACGACAAACCAGCGCACCGCGATGAGCGCAGCGGTTAACAAAGGCATGAATATCACCCTGCTGATCCCGACTCACCACCACCGGCGTATCGCCGATAAAGGTGGTGACGTAATCCCCCGGTTCCGGCAACTCAACTTCAAGTGCGGCGTAATTCCAGGTAGGCCCCCTAAAGATATCGTACTGCTCGCGCTGATAAATGTCTGGGTCGGTAAATAACCGATACGGCACACGGGTCACCCCGTCATCAGGCCAGATAACATCCGTCGTCGTTACCGTATCGGGAGCATTCATTTACCGTCACCCATCATCAACATGTTCTGAAATCCTTTTAATTTCACCGGAGTAGTAACCAGACAATGCCCAAACTATTAACCAGACAACCGAGTATAGCCAGCAGTCTGGGCTGCTCGGCTCGCCAAATACCGAACCCACCGAGCACAGCCCCAACAACCCAACTAATCAACAAGGTCAACAGCACTACCGCCAGACCACTATAGCCGAGGAAATCCTGGCTCGAAGGAAACAGCCTTACGGCCAACAGGGCGGCGGGAACAGAGAGCACCAGACAACCGATGGATAACAATCCATAGTGTGGTCTGACCCGCGTTGCGGTCGCAACCAAAACCTAGTGAAAAGCCTTACTGGGTGGTTCTGCGACTTTCGTAGGCGGCACCAAATTCAATGCCAGCCCCCAGCTTGCCTGGTCGCTACACTTAACCAGTAAATCACAAAAACCATGCAGTAGTGGGCTGCCCAGCTGCACGCTTAATCCTTTGTTGTCCTTCGAGTGTAGCGCCAAAACGACGCCACCTTTGTCCGCCGGATTCACGCCCAACTTGGCCACCAACAGAGGTTCTTCGCCAAGCGGAAAGTTCTGATCAGGTGGTGACTGAAAGGTCTTTTCAGACTGCAAACCTGCCACCGCCTGTTGATGCTTAAACGCTGCTTCGGCCTGTTGCCGAGCCGGGTTTTCAATCGACCCAGGTGGTTCAGGTCTATCAGCGCCATCATCATTCAACGGCAGACCCTGCAGATGTTTAGCCAAAGGTTCTGCCAACAAGCCGACCAGACGCCGGGTTAGCCAGAATCGAAATTCACCGCCATCACTAGCCGAAATGCGCAGCAACAAACGGTCTGCATAGGGCTGATAAGTCACCTGTAGTTGTTTAATATTCATGCTTTTCCCTACTCATCATCAAGCTCAACTTAATCACTAGCAGCCCCGCGAGTAATACCAGATGTTCAGTTGACCACTAGCCGAATGCGCCGGCAGCCAACCAACATCCAAAACCTGCGGCGCAGCAGACGACCAGCACTGACTCTGCTTCATCACCACTACCAAAACCCAAAGCTGGCCCTCAAACATCGCCGTACCAGCAACTTCAATCGGTATTTCATCACCGGTTACATCGAGTAGTTTTGCAGTCGCCGGATCAGCCACGTCACTAAAGACTCGCTTATCCCAGCTGCCAGTCAAATAAGCCAACGACTCCGACACCAGCTCAGACAGTGGATGAAAATTAAGTTGCTTAGATGCAACAACCCAACCGCGTGCGCCGGTCGATTCCAGCCCCAACTGATACCAGGCTTGCTCGCCATCATGGTGATAACCAAAGACCGCTGCCGCAGGCGCCTCATAACTCCACTCAAACGTCTCTAAATCACTCAAATTATGAATCACCCGCTGATCCGCAGAATTTATGTTTGCATCTGCATAAACAGCAAGCGAACTATCAACACGATAGTCCTCGCTAGACTGATCCCATTGGTGCGGAACTTCCAGCAGACCAATTAGACCAGATTGCGATGGCGGGCTTGCACCTGCTGACATCGGCAGCACCAGCACGGCGAGCAACCACAACCAGCTGGTCAATCGGTTGTTAATCACAGTTAGTCATCTCCAAAATCCACACCGTTATTTTTCTATTCCGACCGACCGGGGACCTCATAGGCTATGCGGCTCTATCGGCAGAAACAACATCCCAAGCCCCGGGTTACTGCTCTACCATTAAAAAGCTGCCACCTCATCGCCCCAAATTTGAGGCCAGCCAGCTTAATGATTTCACCAATCCGGCCGTCATTATCTGAGCAGTTGTAACGCATGTCAGTCATCATTTAATCGATCAGACCTGAAGTCCTTACGCTGGAATCCTGACCCGACCGTTCAATCTCTATTAATTCAGCTTTTCGAGGCACCCTTTTAAAACCATAGTTAATTTTTCAATACTGAAAAAATTGTCAGCAGAGACTTCAACCACCTTAACAATGTAATTCAGAGCAAACAGAAATAACATGTGTGAACTACTGGGCATGAGTGCAAACGTACCAACCGACATTTGCTTTAGCTTTGCCGGCTTAATGCAGCGTGGCGGCGCAACCGGCCCCCATCGTGATGGCTGGGGAATTGCCTTCTATGAAGGCAAAGGCTATCGAAATGTGCACGACCCTGAACCCAGCGCAGATTCCAAACTTGCCCGTTTCATGCAGAGCTATTCGATTAAAAGCCATACCGTGATCTGCCATATTCGTAAAGCCAATCGGGGTCGGGTCTGTTTGGAGAACACCCACCCCTTTTCCCGAGAGCTCTGGGGACAGACCTGGTCGTTTGCACACAACGGCCAGCTCAAAGGCATCAAAAAATGGCCACTCCAACACTACTTTCCAGTCGGTACCACCGATAGTGAATATGCATTTTGTTGGCTACTCGACCAGATCCGCGATCGATTTCCTGCCCCACCCCGACAGCGCAAACAACTCTGGAAGTTCATCGAAGCCCGTATCCAGGAAATATCCAGGCTAGGTATTTTCAATATCCTGATGAGTGATTCCAAATCACTCTACAGCCATTGCAGCACCAAACTGGCCTGGCTGACTCGGCAAGCCCCGTTTGGTGACGCCCAGTTGCTGGATGCTGAAATGACCGTCGACTTTGCCCAGGAAACCCAGCCCAGCGACAAAGTCACGGTGATTGCGACTCGACCGCTGACAACCAACGAACAGTGGCAGCCAATGAGCAAAAATCAGTTCACGGTTTTCCAACATGGCAGCATGACTTACCAGACCAAACTGCAATAACCGTTAACCTAGCAAACTTTCCTATAAGCAGTGGCTAGCGTTTAGAAAAAACCACACTCTCAATTGCCAAACCGTCCCCAAACCATCCAGTAACATAGCGCCTCCTCAACACCGCTAACATCCCGAGAAACTGTCAATGGAAAATTCCATCATCGTCTGCCCTGAGTGCGACGGCCTCAATCGCGTGCCCAATCAACGGTTAGCTGAAAACCCAACCTGCGGTAAGTGCAAACAAGCCTTATTCAGAGGCAAGCCTGCCGCCCTCACCGATGGCAACTTCAATCGGCACCTCAACGGTGGTGAATTACCGCTGGTGGTTGATTTTTGGGCATCCTGGTGTGGCCCCTGCCAAACCATGGCCCCCGCTTACGAACAAGCCGCCGGGCAGATAGAACCTCGCGCCATACTCGCCAAAGTCGATACCGAACAAAATCCAAAGTTAGCCCAACGGTTTGCCATCAGGAGTATCCCTACCCTGATGATTTTTAAGGCAGGCAAGCAGGTCGCTACTCAGGCCGGCGCCATGAGTTTGCCGCAGCTAGTACAGTGGATAGAGAAACAGTTGTAACCCGATAACGAATCAGGCAAAGCTTCACACCGGGAAATCCAACTAACCCAGGTCCAGTCTGACAATAACAAAGGGAGCGATTTGAGATGACTTTACAGACAGTGTTCATTACCAATAGAGAGCTAAACCGGGGTAAAGACCGTAAAAAACGCCTGTTCGGTAAAGGCCGGGCTAAATATGGTGCAATCCATCTGGCAGACGCCCAGCAGCGCGAAAAACAAAAAGCACGCAAATATAAGATCAACAACAAAATCACCCGTACCCGCAAGACCATTAAAAAAACCTACCAACTGGAATTACAGCCCACAGACCAGCACAGTAATTACCTGCAGCAACTAGTTGCCAATGCAGATAACGACCGGCCCTGGGTGTTTTTCCTGCAAGGCAATAACCAGACCCTAAGCAAAAACCTGGTGAAAAG
>JAESTY010000082.1 GCA_016763355.1 Immundisolibacteraceae bacterium | reverse complement strand
TTTTTGGCGAACTCGCAGAGGCCGTCGACTGTGCGCTGCTACTAGATATGGGCCACCTGGTTTCATACCAGATGGCCAGTGGCAAGCTGATTAGCGATGAGCTCGACCCGTTACCGTATGAACGGGTCATTGAAGTCCATATTGCCGGCGGGCGACTGGCAGCCGGCGATTCAACACGCGGTCCGATTTATGTCGATGCCCACGAACAGCCGATTCTCGAACAAAGCTGGCAGATGTTAGCTCAGCTACTGCCCAAGTTATTCAATCTAAAGGCTGTCTGTTTTGAATGCGAAGGCAGTGACCCGAAAACCGTACTCGACACCTTGTACAAAATTAACCAGCAGGTCAGCGAGCTCAGCGGCAGCCAATCACTACTCAATCACCTCAAGCTGAAACAGTCATGAGCTTTGCAGAACAGGAGCGTGCCCTGTTTGATTTGGTGTTCGACGCGGGTCTGCGGTATGCCTTTAGCCAGCAAAGCAGCGCCGCGCTAACCGATTACCGACTTAGCAACTCTGAGCTGGCTGATTTTGACACCATTCGGCCCGACGGATTATTACTGGATGCGGAGCTAAGAACAGAGCAAATTCTGATTCATTTTTGCCGGCAGTTACCCGTGAGTTTCAGCCTGGTCTGCTCTGCCCGGGCGGGACTCTCCACCCTAAAACAGCTAATCAATCCAACCATTATGCGCAGTCACCCGGATCAACGGGCCACTCTGTTTGGCAACGAGCTGCGATCGCAACTGGCCGATCTAAATTTCCAGTCAGCAACATCATTACCACTAGCTACCACTGTGCTCGAGGTTGAACTGGCAATGGTATGGACCGGTGCCGCACTCAAACAACAGCTCCTCAGCGATCCAAAACCAAAAAAAACAACGCCAAGTCTGGCCAGTGGCTGGCGCAACCGGCCGGTCAAACTTGCTGATTATGTCGGTGCCGCGCTGTTACCGATGCCCTACTCCAACTTAAAAGCCGCACTCTGTCCGGTCAGTGATGCCAGGCTTTGGCATCACCTACAGCAGCAGCCCACCCCTGCTGGACTGATCGACGAACTACTCCAACAACACGACCCTACCCTGTTTTTAAGCCGTGCTGAAATTAGCCAGCTCAATCGTTGCGAAGCCAGAGTGAATCATCAGACTATGGAGCTCAATGAGGGCTTTGCCGCGCTACTCCAATATATCGATGGCAGCAATAGCGTAGAACAAATTCTGCAACAACTGCAGCAGGTTGGTGCCAGCAGCGAAGTCACAACAAGCATCCAAACAGGCTTTCAAAAACTACTCGAATCAGGGATGATCGAAACCGTCTAAATACAATTCAAGGGAGAGGGTTAATGGGCAACAGAATTGGCAAACGGGCAGTACTCACCGGTGCGAATCAACCGATTGAAATCTGGGAGCGTGAGTCACCTCCTGCCGGACCCGGTGAGGCGGTTCTCAAACTGGAGTTTGGCGGGGTCTGTGGCACCGATGTGCATTTCTGGCACGGCGAGGTACCCCTGCCCGGTCCGGTGGTACTCGGTCACGAAGGTATCGGTATTATCGAAGAGCTCGGCGAAGGTCTGACCACCGACTCCGCCGGCACCCCTATTACCATCGGCGACCGGGTCTACTGGCAACCGGTCACGCCCTGTTACAGCTGTTATTCCTGCACCATTCTTAATGACGTTTCCATGTGCGAAAACGCTTTTGCATCTCTGTTTGGTGATGCCAACGCGCCAACGCCCGCCACCTACAGCGAAATTATTACCCTGGGCGCGGGGCTACCTTTTTATAAGTTGCCCGATGACACATCATCTGAAGCGGTAATTGCCTTTGGCTGCGCCATGCCGACCATGCTCCAGGGCATGGAACGACTCGGTGGTATTCAGGCGGGTCAAACGGTTGTGGTCCAGGGTTCTGGACCGGTTGGGCTAGCCGCCACCATGCTCGCCCACCTCGCCGGTGCCCACCAGGTGATTATGATTGGCGCACCCGAACGCCGGTTGGAAATGGCTCGACAACTCGGCGCCGATCACACTATCGACATCACCCAGGTCACCAGTGTGGCTGAACGCACCGAGCGGGTCCGTGAACTCACTAACGGCCGTGGCGCAGAAGTGGTGATCGAAGCCGCCGGGGTACTCGAAGCCTTTAGTGAAGGGCTACAACTGGTGGCACCTGCCGGTCGCTACCTGATCGTGGGTCTCTGGTCTGCACAGGGCACGGTTGCGGTCGAACCAAGGCTTATCAACAACGGTAATCTGCAGATTATTGGCACCGCGTTGGCTGCACCACGGCACCTCTACCAGGCCATTCAGGTGGCTCAAAAGCACCAGAACCAGTTACCGATGGCAGAGGCGATCACCCATCGGTTTACCATCGAGCAGAGCCAGCAGGCACTAGAAGCGGTGGCGGCTCAGGAAACAGTTAAGGCGGTGCTAGTTCCTGCTTGACCCTGGGTTATTCAAAACTATATTGAAGCCGGCCACTATCGATTAGTAGCCGGCTTCATGGTCCAGACAGTTAGCCCGGTAAGGTCACGATCGGTTTCCTGGAGCAGCATGCTCAATGGGTAGGCCAGCAACACGAATCCCAGATTAACCAGTATCGCCACCCAGTAGCCGTGGATATCGACCTGCAGGCTTGTGGGGATTAAATCCAGTGTATTCAGTGCCAAATAAACATTGGCGGTCATGGCTGTAATAACCGCTATCAGTGCCGCCTGACTGCCGACTCGGGTGGTGAAAAAGCCAACCATAAATAGCCCCACCAGGCAGCCACCAAAAATTGAGCTGGTGATCCAGATCAGGTCAGTCATGCTCTCTCGGGGAATGCGGGCAATCAAGAGCGCGCCGACGATCATTCCTATCGCCGCCACCGTTGCGGTCCAGCGGGCGGCGCGCAGATAAAACTCATCACTACGATGTTTGGCCAGATGCGGCCTGAGCAGATCAACCACGGTGACCGTAGCCACCGAGTTAAGACTCGAATCCAGCGATGACATGGCCGCCGCTAACGCCCCGGCGATCACCAGGCCACCGACGCCCGCCGGAATTTTGGTAAGAATGAAATAGGGAAACACCCGATCGGCCTGCATACCGGTTACCACTGGATCGGGGAAAACGTTGTAAAACACAAATATGCTGGTGCCAAGAAAAAAGAAGAATATCCACAACGGCACCGCCAGTCCGCAAAACAGGGCGGTGGCCTGTCGTGCTGCACGGGTACTCTCGGCTGCTGCATAGCGTTGCACATAGGTCTGATCGGTCGCCAGCAGGGTGATCCAGGTATAGATACCCAACAACATGGCGGTAGCAAAAGTGCGTTGACTCAAATCCCAGTCAAGCTTACCCATGTTGAATTTTTGATGGCTACTAGCCACTTCCAGTATCTGGCCAAAGCCACCGGGGAGTTGCTGGACGATCACCAGCAGACAGACCAGCGCACCCAGTGCCAGCACCACCGCCTGCACCACATCGGTCCAGATCACCGCATCAATGCCGCCGACCACCGTGTAGAAACCGATAAATATCCCCAGGCTCACGACCACCCAGATAAACGGCCAGCCGGTGAGCATGGTCACCGGTAACGAGAGCATGAACAAAATGGTGCTCACCCGTACCAACTGGGCAAAGATGAAACTCAAGGTGCCGTATACCCGTAAGGTTTCGCCGTAGCGACTGCCCAGGTATTCAAACGCCGAAGTTAAATTGCCGCGGCGGAAAAATGGGATAAACACCACCAGCGCTACCACGGTAATCACTGGTAAAAACAGGTTGCTGACCAGTTGGCGCCAATCGCCAATATAGGCCGCCGCCGGAAAGGCCAGAAAACTGATCGCACTAATGTTGGTGCCAAGCATCGAGACACCCACCACCCAGCCACGGAAACCGCGATTGCCGACGAAATATTCTTCAGTGGAATTATTGCGCCGGGAAAAATAGAGCGCCACAGCGGCCATGCCGACCAGGTAGGCAATGATTACCCAGAGATCTAGCGGCCGTAGGGAAACTGTTATGTCATCGATGGCCCCTGCTCCTCCGGCCCGTTGGCCTGGCTACGGTTAGGCCTGATGCAACTCAATCACGTTGAGATCAGGATCACGAATAAACACAGCTCTTGCCTGAACCGGACCTTCACTTAAATCCATGGTGCCTGACAGGCCAATATCGAGTCTTTCGAGCTGATTAATCACCGCGTCAAGATCGGTAACATTCAGCGCAACATGGGTATAACCCGGGTGTTTCTCTGGCACATCCATGAGGACATTGCCGCTACGATTGGCATTAACAATGAAATTAATGTTGACCCCAGACGGATGCTCCATGATCGCCACCGGCTCCGGGCCGAGTGGTCCGAGCAGAAAGATAAACCCGAGCTTTTCGTAAAAAGCCCGGGTTCGATCCAGATCGGTGACCCGCAGGCCAACATGATTAATGCCGGTTATTTGCTTCACTAAAATGACCTGCCAATATCAGCTATCGTAGCTACGCAATGCCTTGCCAGGCATGCCGCCCTGGTACTCACCATCCTGATAGAGCAACGCACCGTTGACGAAGGTGCCGTGCACCCCCTCGGCGTGCTGCACCCAGCGTTTACCACCACCGGGTAAATCAAAGACTTTTTCTGACTCGAGTGGTTTTACCCTGGAGAGGTCAAACATCGCCAGGTCAGCAAAGTTGCCTTCGGCGATTACGCCGCGACGAGCAATACCAAAAAACTCAGCCTGCTCGGAGGTGATGCGTCGAATCGCATTCTGTACGGTAAGTACTTTTTCCTCGCGCACCCACTTACTGAGCATGTAGGTACCAAAACCCGCATCGCACATCATGTCGACATGGGCACCCGCGTCGGATAAGCCGATGATCAGCCGGTCATCTTGAATCAGCGGAATCACTTCACCCGGATCGTGATTGAGGGTGACCAGCTCAAAAATCGCACCGAGATCATCATCAAAGGCAATCTCAAAGAGGATATCAACCGGCTGTTTACCCGATTCGCCAGCCATCTCAGCGATGGTCTTTTTACTTTCAGCCAGTCGTAGAGTCTGTTCGCGCTCTCCATCAATCAGCCGCACCCGGTGCCAGAAATCATCACCAAGCGCTTCATTAGTTTCGATATCGGCAACAAATTTCTGCCGAAATTCCTGACTGCGATACTGCTCAATTTTCTGCTCGAGCTCCATCGCCATCACCGGTCGGAACGCTTCGAACAGGCCGAGAATAAAGGGATTGCGCATGTGAAACTGAAATTTAATCGGGTGGCAGGTGGTCATCGGCACCAACTTATCCCGGCTAATCAGATCTTCCACCGCAGCCAGTTTGCCTAGATAGGAGTCGTAATTGCCCGGGGAGTTGAAACTGCCCACCCAGGTCACCGGCCGGCCACTTTCGTTAACCAGCATTTCCAGAAACTCTCGATGCTCCTGATTCAGGGTATCCGTGGGGGTCACCGTGAGCTGAATCGAACCCCGATCAAGTTCCTTCAATACACCGCAGAGCGCCTGATATTCATTAGTAGTGGCGTTGCGACAGGCCAGTGGTTGGCCTTCATAACCCACATGAATACCTAACACGGTAGTAGAAAAACCGAACGCACCCGACGCCATC
>JAESTY010000081.1 GCA_016763355.1 Immundisolibacteraceae bacterium | reverse complement strand
TGACCCAACTCGGCGGTGGGACATTCGCGCTCTTCCCAGGCCTGCAAACGCCGAATGATTCGGCTCAGTAGCTCATCACGCTGCTCGGTCGAAACCGGACGTTTTTCCAGCGCCCGATCAATACCTGCGCGAAGTTTTGCCTCACTAAACTCGTCCCGGGTGCCATCACTTTTAACCAGACGGGGCATCGCCAGTTCGGCCTGCTCATAGGTGGTGAAACGGCTATTACAGCCCACACACTGGCGGCGCCGGCGAACTCGATCACCCTCAACCACCAATCGAGAATCGACCACCCGGGTTTCATCAATCTGACAATAGGGACAGCGCATAAATTAACCAGCCTGATAAACCGGAAATTGGCCACATAAATCTAATACCTGCTGTTTTACCTGCTGCTCTACCTGTTCATCACCGAGGTTATCAATCACATCACAAATCCAGCCTGCAAGCTGCTTTGCTTCGGAGACCCGAAACCCACGGGTGGTCATTGCCGGTGAGCCAATGCGCATGCCACTGGTCACAAACGGTGACTGAGGATCGTTGGGAACTGAGTTTTTGTTGACAGTAATGTTAGCTCGACCTAGCGAAGCCTCAACATCCTTACCGGTTAAACCCTGGGCAATAAAATCAACCAGCATCAAATGATTGTCGGTACCACCAGAAACTACCTTATAACCCCTGGAAATTAGCACTTCTGCCATAGCCCGGGCGTTATCAATAACGGCTGCTTGATAGATCGCAAATTCAGGTTCGAGGGCTTCTTTGAAGGCTACTGCTTTTGCCGCGATCACATGCATCAATGGGCCACCCTGACTACCTGGAAACACCGCAGAGTCAAGTTTCTTCTCAATTTCCGGATTGGCCCTTGCCAGAATCAGGCCACCACGTGGACCACGTAAGGTTTTATGGGTGGTCGAAGTGGTGACGTCGGCAATACCCACCGGGCTTGGATAGAGCCCAGCCGCAACCAGACCGGCTACGTGAGCCATATCAACAAACAGATAAGCCCCAACTTTGTCGGCGATATCCCGAAACCGCTGCCAGTCCATCACCCGAGAATAGGCACTGAAACCAGCCACAATCATTTTCGGTTTGTGCGCTAGCGCAAGCTTCTCGATGTCGTCATAGACCAATTCACCGCTGGCTTCATCGATACCGTACTGAATGGCGTTGTAGAGCTTGCCAGACGAGCTTACCTTGGCACCGTGGGTCAAATGACCGCCATGAGCCAGACTCATGCCTAAAATGGTATCGCCGGGCTGCAACAGTGCCAGATAAACCGCCGAATTAGCCTGGGAGCCGGAATGGGGTTGTACGTTGGCGTAATCAGCCCCGAACAATTTTTTTACCCGCTCGATCGCTAACGATTCAGCCACATCGACATGTTCGCAGCCACCGTAATAACGCTTGCCCGGGTATCCCTCAGCGTATTTATTGGTTAGCAACGACCCCTGAGCCTGCATCACCAGTGGACTGGTGTAATTTTCCGAAGCAATCAGCTCGATATGTTCTTCCTGACGCACCGTTTCGGCCTGCATCGCCTGCCATAATTCGGGGTCGTATTCACTGATCTGTTTGTCGGTATCGAACATGGTCGGATTCTCTTCCTTAACAAGGATGGCGGTTGTGCTAATCAAGCTAAATTTTGGCCGCCGTATTCTATCATCAGCTGAGCGATGAATACTGCACTGTGGCGACCAGCGCAACGACTAATTAAGGTAAACAAACGCTGAGTCTGGACAGGTCACCGCCTGCCCATCAAACTGACTACGACTGGTTTACGTAACGGCGCCCTAATGAAGCAAATAAAACCTGGGCTTAACCACCCAACTGGACCTTACGAATGAGTAAGACTAAAAAAAACCCTAAAACCAAACAACCGGACCTGGCCGCCACAGCGGCAACAGAAAAACTAACCTCTCTCGGTAGCAGTGTATTAGCGAAAATTTATCAGAAAATTTCTGAGAAAAACCACACGCTGCATGACGACGAACCTGTATTAGCCACAACCTGGGCAATCGGTCAGCAGCATGTCAGCGACAGGGATTTCTACGAAGAACTTTGTTACCACATGTTTGCCGCCGGTTTTTCCCGCCAGGTGGTCAGAGACAAATGGCCAGCTCACCGGCAAGCATTTGCCGATTTTGACCCCAGTAAAGTGGCCATGCTCGATGATGACCTGATCGAAACGCTGGTCACGGACAAAGCCCTGATCCGCAATCGCCGCAAGCTAACTGCGGTCATCACTAACGCACGCAAATTATTGGTGATGATTAACGACCATGGCAGTGTCGACAGCTGGCTTCGCAGTTACCCAGAGGCCGAGTTTTACCTGCTGCATAGAAAACTGGCGGATACCTTTGATTGCGTTGGTCGCAGTGCCGCCGAATGGTTCATGCTCAGCACCGGGCTGCCCTATCATTTCGAAACCAATGACGCACGACGGCTACTCGGCAGGCTTGGATTACTACCCAAAGGCCGAAAGGATGAGAGCTATAACCGGGTTATGCAGACTCTGCAGGCCGCTAGTGGCGTATCAACCTGGGAAATCAGTATCGATCTGTGGCGTTTTGCTAGCGGTTTTCGGATGCAGGAATCGATCTGTGCGGAAGCTCCGCACTGCCCAAAATGCCCGCTCTGGGATGACTGTGATTATTTCAATCAGGAAAACTAATGCGAACGAACTCTAACCAATATGATCGGTAATACCGGCTTCCCGAAGCAGTGCTAACTCAGCCACTGGTAACGGCCGGCTGATGAAGTAACCCTGAATCAGGTCGCAATCAAGCACTTCCAGCAGATCCCAAACAGCCTGGTGCTCTACCCCTTCTGCAACCACTCTAATACCAAGCTTATGAGCCATGGTAATGGTCGAATGGACGATAACCATGTCATCGCCGTCGCTGGTTAACTGACTGATGAAACTGCGATCAATTTTGAGCTCGCTGATGTTGAGCTGTTTCAAATAGGCCAGTGACGAATAGCCGGTGCCAAAATCATCCACCGAAAATTCAATACCAATACGGGTCAGAGATTCAATCATCGCAATTGCGGTTTCTGGGTCTGACATGATGTCGCTTTCTGTGAGTTCAAATTGAATGGAACTCGGCGGCACTCCATGGGCGTTAAGCCTGTCGGTAACAAACTCCAGCAGGTCAGGCTCCTGTAAATTCCTGGCCGACAAATTGATTGCAACACAAATTGGCCAGCCATCTCCATGCCAACGGGCTGCCTGTGAGATAGCCTCATTAATCACCCAACGGGACAGATCCCTGATCAGGCCAGCTCTTTCGGCAACCTGAATAAATTCATCAGGGGGCACGAAACCACGCTCTGGATGAATCCAGCGTGCCAGCGCTTCAACTCCGATACAGCGTTTATCTGCCATGTTGATCTGCGGTTGATAATACAGCGACAGTTGATCACCGCTAATGGCCTCTCGAAGATCAGATTTGAGCAATAACATTTCTAACTTATTCTGGTTTAACCCTGACTGATAAGCCATGTAGCTTTTGTCATTCCGCTTAGCCACATACATCGCAATTTCAGCATTACGCAACAACCGCTCCTGCTGGTCCCCATCCTCTGGATAGCGGGCAATGCCGATGCTGACGCCAATATCAATGCGATGATTACCCACTTCTAGCGGACTCATCACCCCCGCTGCTATTTTCTGCACCAGCTGCTCTATTGCCTCAAAGCTATCGAGCTCGGGAAATAAGATTGCAAACTCGTCACCACCCAGGCGCGCCACGGTATCGGTTTCTCTGAGCATGCCAGTTAAATTGCTGGCCACCGTCTGTAACAGGTCATCGCCGGCATCATGGCCCAGGGAGTCGTTCACATCCTTGAAGCCATCAAGATCCATGACAATCAACCCAAAAGACCGACCATCACGCTTGGCGCTAGTGATAGTTTGGGTCACCCGATCCGAAAACAGAGCCCGGTTTGGGAGCCCGGTCAGTTAGTCATGAAGCGCTCTATATTCAACTTCAGATCTCTGCCTAATCTGCTCACTGATGTCATCGATTTTGGCCACTACTCGACCGGCGTCCTGCCCATCGCTAACTAATCTCAGTCGCAATCGAACCGGGAACTCTTGACCATCAACTTTATGCTGAAGAAGTTCAGCTTGAATCACAGCATCCTGTCCAGAGACCAGTCGATCAATTTGATCTTTAATTATTGCGAGCTGATCGGTCGGCCACAGTTCCAATAGCTGCGAAACCGGCCGGCTGCTGTCGGTAATACCCCACATTTTCAGTGCAGACTTATTCGCATACACACATTCAAAAGAAGCAGAATCAAACATCAGCGCTGCATCCAGCGCTTCATCCAGCACCTGTTTAAAAAGGCGAGACTCCATCTCCGATCGACGCCGGCCATTGATCAGACGGCTCATTACATTGTCGACCACCTGCAAATGGACCGGAACAGGAGCTTCTTTACGCTCAATATCAGACAGAGATAGAAGATGATTAATTCGCCGTTGCAACATTTCAGGCGAGCTAGCTGGAGCGGCAAAATCAAGGTTTTTCATTCCAGAAAACTGCGGCATCATGTCGATTAACTGGCTTTCTTCAGCCAGCATCAACACAGTAAGATCAACCAGGTAGGAGTCCATCCGAAGCTTGTTGACAAAATCTGCGGTCTCAGCGATCTGGCTTCCAACCGTAATGACCAGCAAGTCTGGAGGCTGTTGCCCGTGCAGCTTTTGATAACAGACCAGCAGATCATCATGGATCTCTAACTGGCATAGTTCTGATGGTGGAAACCAGCCAGCAGAGGGTTCCGGACAGTGGCGAGCCCGGATAGCCACGATGCGCTTTTTAGGCGATCGGTCACCTGTCTGAGCGGTTTTTAAATACCCATCCACGGATGGTGCGGCTTGCATTGATTTCAAAATAACTCGTTCCAGATATCGTTGCAGATACGAAATGGCTGACGAGTAGCTCCCAGCCCTCTCCCGCAACCTTTATGGAATTATTTATCGGTTGCCGGTTGTTCAACTTAAGTGCATCGGCTGTAAAGAAGCGAGCTAAAGTAAAAATTTCAGTTCAAGCGGATCCAACTCGGCTAAACCGCAACCGCGAACCCAAATTAGTTAATCATCATTAGCTAAAGAGAGGTTTTCAACAGCTACGTTGGTAACACAGGACGACTGGTTAACCTTGAAGGATGCAGAAATCGTAAAGACAAAAAACGAATTTTTAACGATTGGTTATGAATATCATTTTGATGTCACGGCCGTTGACCCACCGCTACCACCGCAATCGAACCAACTAAAAACAACAACGACGGTGCCACAGCTGCAACTGCCAGATTAAACCCATAAGCCAGACCCACGTAACCTACACCCTGACTAATGATGTGAAACAGCAACCCAAACACGATCCCAGTGAAGATACGCTGGCCAAAATTACCACTACGCAAACTACCAAATACGAAGGGTAATGAAATAAGCACCATCACCAGTACGGCTAACGGCTGAACCAGTTTTTGCCAGAAAGCCAGTTGATAGCGGCCTGCCTCCTGACCATTCTCGGCAAGAAAACTGGCATGCCGGTAAAGCTCTCGAATTGACATCCGATGCGGCTCTACCACGCCTATTGACATATTTTCTGGCGCTAATGGAGATTCCCAACGGGCATGAGGAGCCTCCAGCAACTCAGCACTATCCTGCTTAAGCTGGGTCTGGCGAATGTTCTCCAGGATCCACTGATCATCTATATTCACTGCCTGTTCAGCACGAGTGACCACCCTCAATCTTTGCGAGTCATCAAACTCGTAAATAGTCACCTGCTGCAGAGTTCGGTCAGCCTCGACTACCCTGACGTTAATGAAGGTCAGCTGGTCTCGCGCCCAGACCCCACCATCGTCGCTAACAGAAAAACTATCGTTAAGTGCCTGCGCACGAACCTCCTGGCCAATACGTTCTAACGGCGGCACCACAAATTCGCCAAGCAAAAAGGCAAATAACAGAATCGGCCAGGTTGCCATCAACACCAATCTGCCAATCGCTAGAATAGAGAAACCTGCTGCGCGCAACGCAACAAGTTCACCGGCACCAGCAAGTCCGCCAAGTCCAACCAGAGACCCGACCAAAACTGCACTGGGTAATAATTCAAATGCTCTTCTGGGCGTGGTCAGCAACATATACTGCAGCAATTCGGCGATGCCATAACCGGCCTGGCCAAGATCGGCAAGCTCAGCAATCAACGCAAAAAAAGAAAACACCCCAGTCAAAGCCAGCAGCGACATGACAAACCCACCCTGCACTGCTCGTGCCAGGTACCGAGAAATCAACTTCATCGGCCGACCCACTTCAATAGCCGCTGTGGCCAGCTCAACATCGGATTACTCAAACTAACCATCATCTGTAAAAACAGCAGCACCACTAGCAGGTGCACCCACCACAGGCCAATCCAGGGGGATAGTTTGTCATCTGCAATCCAGGATGCACTGACCTTAAGCATATTGGTATAGAGCAGATACACCAGCATCGCGACGGCTAGCCGTCCGGCTCTGCCAGAACGCGGCGCTGAATAACTTAACGGCACCGCCAACAACATCAATAAAAAGGTCGACAAGGGCACTGCAATACGCCATTGCAGCTCGGCAATACCGTGCAGCCCCTTGTCCATCAGAGATAATGTCGGTAAAGCTTCCACTTTACGATATTTCTGTTTCAACTCTGTCTGGCGAATCAACAGCGCATATTCACTAAACTGGGTAGTTTTAAAATCTAGCTGACCGGCAGACCCGTCGTAGCGGTAGCCATTTTCGAGGACCAGAAACTGATCCCCATTAGCCTGATCAATCTCAATTCGGCCGGTAGGCGCAGCGATAATAGTTTCACTCTGATCCTCTCCAGACCCACGAATAAAAATATTTTCCATCTGGCTACGGTCATCGCTGAGCTGCTGTACATAAAAAATCCGTCGGCCCTCATCAAGCGGACGAAAAACACCGCTACTAATCCCGGTTAGTGCTGGCTGGCTTTCAATGCGTTCTTCGATCTTGATGGTCTGTTCTTCAGCCCAGGGCGCCAGATAAAAGGACAGCAACGCCACCGGCAAGGTTGCAGCCAACCCAGTCAGACCCACCGGCCACAACATCTGCCGAGGAGAAATTCCAGCTGCATAGATCGCTGTCATTTCACTATCTCGATACCACCGACCTAAAACCAGGAGCGCAGCCAGAAAAAGCGCGACCGGAATAATAATGGTCTGCGCCCAGAGTAATTTAAGCATCATCAATCCCGCTACCGCATCACCGGGTAACTCACCCTGAGCCACTGAAGCCAGATAACGAATAATACGGGTGCTCGACAACACCAATGTCAGCACTGTAATCGCGCCAACAAAGTTAACCAGAAACTCTTTAAATAAAGACTTACGAATAACTTTCATGGTTTTGTAATTTCAACAACAACACTGAATTATCGATGTTAACCAACATCCGACCAGCTTAGCCCTTACCTGGGAAATCCCCTGCAGGAAAATTGGTTTCGTCCATGCCCACACAGTTTCAATACAAATCTGTAAGCTGACCAATTTCTACCGCTAGTTTTCGCTAGAATAACCGAGCATCTAGGCCCCACCGCCCAATCACCTCTAGGCTCTTAAAAACCGACGGAGTATGGCATGAAATTTTCTTTGGCAACTAAGCCAATCACTGAAGACAACGCGCAATGCTTAATCATTCCACTGCTAAGCGGGAAACAGCTTTCGGGAGCAGCATCACTGGCAGACAAAGCCTCCAAAGGCGCTATCACGGCCGCTATTAAAGCTGGTGACATCTCGACAAGCCGGGGCAAAACCCTTCTGTTGAGATCACTCAAAGGACTTGCTAGCGAACGAGTGCTGCTGGTTGGTTGCGGCAAAGCCGACGAACTCGATGCGACTCGATTTGTGGCGATTCTGAACACCGCTGGCAAAGCACTAAAATCGATCGGCTGCAGTGCAGCAAGCTGCTACCTGACTGAACTGGACGTCAAAAACTGCGACACCAGCTGGAACATTTCTCAAGCAGTGCAGAGCTTTTCATCGACCAGTTACCAGTTTAACGAGCTCAAGTCTGGCAAAAAAAAACCTGTAAAGCTTAAAAAAATCACCTTATCAACAACTGCAAGCGGCGCCGAACGCAAATCACTCAAAGGCATTATTGATACTCACGCAGCGATCGCAAGCGGTGTCGAGTTAGCCCGTAACCTGGGTAACCGCCCAGGTAATATTTGCACACCAACCTATCTCGCTGAACAGGCCAAACAGCTGGCTACTGAGCTACCAATAAAAGTCACTGTGCTGACCGAAGCACAGATGGCGAAACTGAAAATGGACTCGTTACTATCGGTTGGCCGTGGTAGCCGGGAACCATCCAAGCTAATTTCAATGGAATACAAGGGTGGCGTCAAAGGCGCCAAACCAGTAGTGCTGGTTGGCAAAGGGGTTACTTTTGATGCCGGTGGCATCTCCCTAAAACCCGCTGGCGGTATGGAGGAGATGAAGTACGATATGTGTGGCGCAGCCAGCGTATTTGGCACCCTGCAGGCAGCCGCAGCCGCCAAATTACCGATTAACCTGGTTGGCATTATTCCAACGGTGGAAAACATGCCCGATGGCCTGGCCAACAAACCTGGTGACGTCGTCACCAGCATGTCGGGTACCACCATTGAAATCATCAACACCGATGCCGAAGGAAGACTAATTCTGGCAGACGCACTCACTTATGCAGAACGTTTTAAACCCGAGTTAGTGATTGATATTGCTACCTTAACCGGGGCCTGCATTGTCGCTCTCGGAGGCCATTTAACAGCCCTATTGGGTAATGATCAACCGTTGATCGATGAGTTATTACTCGCCGGTGAGCGAAGCCACGACCGGGCCTGGCAGCTACCATTGCTCGAAGAATATCAACAGCAAATCAAAAGCAATACCGCTGACATCGCCAACGTCGGCGGCCGGGCTGCGGGTACAGTGACTGCGGCCTGCTTTCTATCCCGGTTTGCAGAAGATTATCGTTGGGCCCATTTAGACATCGCTGGCACTGCCTGGAAAAGCGGCTCGGACAAGAATGCTACCGGTCGACCCGTGCCACTACTGATGCAGTTTTTAATCAACCGAAGCCAATCTAAATAAGGCCACCCCAACCAGTGACCAAAGTTGATTTTTACGTTATCGAAGAGCCTTCAAACTCCGAAATGTTGCATTTCGTTTGTCGCTTAATAGAGAAAATTTACCGCCTTGGTCACCAGATTCATCTGCACACCACAGACGCTAACACCACGCAAAATATCGACAAATTGCTCTGGGAATACGACGACTTGGCTTTTTTGCCTCATCGAGTAATGAGCACTCCACAGAGCAACGACGCTAGCGATAAGGCCGCTGAATCAGCTATCACCATTGCTGAAAATTTCGATCCGCAGCACTGCGAAGATGTGCTGATTAACCTCGGGAATCAGGTTCCAGTCTGGTTTAGCCGTTTCAATCGGGTTACTGAATTTGTTGGTGGCGACGAAAGCCAACGCGAGGCTGCTCGACAGCGTTACCGGTTCTACCGTGACAGAGGCTACAATCTGGATATGCATCAGATTAAATCCAGAACTACTGCGGATGCCACCTCATGAGTGACGAAGAGACACCAAGTTCCCCTGCAACTGGCGATGGTTCGCTAGACGATCTTCTTGATTCGGTACAGAACCACCTCCAGGTTTCAATTGAAGAAGATGACATCCCAGTCCTTACCGAGGTGGTTCAATCAGCGCCTTCGATTGGCACTACAACTCCCGATCAGGCAGCAGCCCCGATCGACGATGCTGAAACCAGGCAGCTAGATGTTCTGAATGCCGCCGATCTCGATGGAAATGAGCCGTTCCAGCCTTCTGAAAGCCTAATCGACGTCCTGCCTGATCAAGACTCGGGTGCCATACTAGATCTCGAATCATTGACTAACCTGGCCATTGCTTCCGACTATGATCTAGACCTCTCGGATCCATCAGACCAGGCTCTACAGTCCGAACTGGTTGATCTCGACGATGCTATAGCTCCAGAGGGTGTATCAAATAATACCGAATCAACGAGCTCATCTGAGCCGTTAATCAACGAGATCAACGACCTGCCTGTAGATGAGCCACCAGTTCAGCCATTAGATCAAATAGAGCAAAACACAGATCTGGATTCCATTACGAATCAGACCACCCCTGAAGACCAGCAGTCTCCGCCATCAGGAGATGTTTTGGCTGCCGAGCGAGTCCTCGATGCTCCTTTGGATGACTCTTTCCCGTTAGAGCCGTTAGCTGCTAATCAGAATGATGATGCAAACCTAGAAGAAGTTTCAGAGCAAATAATTGAAAATTACGATCGGCTGGATAACAACAGCTTTCCAGAATCAATACTGGTTTCTGGACCTGAACCCATCGATCTATCCCACACTCTGGAACCGGATCCACTTGAGGTGGATGAATGTGAGCTGTTAGCGTCTGAGACCTATGATCATTCCTGGGCTGACACTATTGAATTAACTGATGAGCAGGTTGAACTTCCCGATATTACGAATGTTGACCTGGATGACCTGCTCGAGATGCCAACGGATCCAGATTTAGATGAGAATATTGCACATATCCCTCGGCCGGAAACTGAGCCTCAGGTAGGTGCAGAAAGCATCGATGAAACTACAGCTGAACCGCACAGCTCTTTAGATAGCTTAGAACCAGTTGCAGAACTTCAGCCAGTTGTAGAGTCTACCCAGAATCAGGAACGGGACCACGACCCCGACCAACTCCCGATTTTCCAACAGGCTCAACGACTTGAACAAATCGATGATTTGATAGACCAGCGTTGTCAGACGCTGGCAACGGAGCTCAAACTAGAGTTACGAAGTTTGCTCGACGCGCTCGATAGCGACGCCGATTAATCCCCTTTCAAGTTAGTTTTCGACAGGATTCTGAGCAAGCTCAGATCGGCTGTTTGACGACTGCGATGCAGGATAAATGAACCCGAACATGGATAAACATTACAACCCGGTCGACATAGAGCAGCGCTGGTATCAGCGCTGGGAGCAGGATGGCAATTTCGTCGCCAGCGGCGACGGCGACCCCTATTGCATTGTTATCCCGCCGCCGAATGTAACCGGCTACCTGCTTATGGGCCATGCCTTTCAGGACACCATCATGGACCTGTTAATTCGCTACCAGCGCATGCAGGGTTCTAACACTCTGTGGCAAGTAGGCACTGACCATGCTGGCATCGCCACACAGATGGTCGTCGAACGTCAGCTTGCAGCTGAAGGAACCAACCGTCACGATCTGGGCCGGGACAAATTTATCGAAAAAATCTGGCAGTGGAAGGAAAAATCTGGCGGTCAGATCACTCAGCAATTACGCAGAATGGGCTCATCGGCTGACTGGAGCCGCGAACGCTTCACCATGGACGACGGCCTCTCTGAGGCAGTTCGCAATGTTTTTATCCAGCTTTATGACAAGGGGCTCATTTATCGAGGCAAGCGCCTGGTCAACTGGGACCCGGTGCTGCACACCGCTATCTCTGACCTGGAAGTAGAATCCGTAGAAGAAAATGGATCACTATGGCATCTACGTTATCCATTAGCCGATGGCAGTGACTCCCTGGTAGTTGCCACCACCCGGCCTGAGACCATGCTCGGCGATACTGCCGTCGCCGTGCACCCGGACGATAGCCGCTATCAGCACCTGATTGGCAAACAGATCGCCCTGCCACTGACCGATCGCACCATTCCCATTATTGCCGATGACTATGTTGATCCGGAGTTTGGTTCTGGTTGCGTCAAGATAACCCCAGCACATGATTTTAATGACTACGAAATGGGTCAGCGCCACCAGCTACCCATCATTAACGTGCTCACCGCCGACGCGGCGATGAATGATGAGGTACCAGAAGCCTATCGCGGCCTGGACCGCATGGTTGCAAGAAAAAAACTCATCACTGACCTGGATGCAGCCGGATTACTGGTCGAAATCGCCGATCATAAACTCATGATCCCCCGTGGCGACCGCAGCGGTGCCATCATAGAACCCTGGCTCACCGACCAGTGGTATGTGAAGGTTGAGTCACTGGCAAAACCCGCCATCGAGGCTGTCAAAGACGGCTCAATCAAGTTCATTCCAGAAAACTGGTCGAATACCTATTTTGACTGGATGAATAAGCTCGACGACTGGTGTATTTCTCGCCAGATCTGGTGGGGCCACCGTATCCCGATCTGGTATGACGACGTAGGTAATCACTATGCCGGCCAGGATGAAGCCGATGTGCGCCACCGCCATAAACTCGATGATGCACTCAGCCTTACCCAGGATGAAGATGTATTAGACACCTGGTTTTCTTCTGCCCTTTGGCCCTTTTCAACCTTAGGCTGGCCTGAAAAAACCCCTGAATTAGGCAATTTTTACCCGACCAGCGTGCTGGTCACTGGTTTCGATATCATCTTTTTCTGGGTCGCCAGAATGGTGATGATGGGTATCGAATTCACCGGGGAAGTGCCCTTTAAGGAAATCTATATTCACGGCCTGGTACGAGACGCAGATGGCCAGAAGATGTCCAAATCGAAAGGCAACGTGCTCGACCCTCTGGACCTGATCGACGGCGCTGACCTGGAAACCCTGGTAGAAAAACGCACCGCCGGCCTAATGCAACCAGAAATGCGTGGCCGCATCGAAAAATCCACTCGCAAACAATTTCCGGACGGCATCCCTGCGTTTGGTACCGACGCCCTGCGATTCACTTTCGCCTCGCAGGCAACCCTGGGACGGGATATTCGCTTTGACCTACAACGTGTCGAGGGCTATCGGAATTTCTGTACCAAACTCTGGAATGCAGCCCGTTACGTGCTGATGAAATTTGCCGAGGGAGATGAAACACCAACCCCGGTGAAGGGTGCTCCTTTATCAGTCTCTGACCGCTGGATTCGCTCACGGTTTGGCGAAACTCTAACGCAGATCGAAGCGGCGATTGCAGAATACCGTTTCGATTATGTCGCCAGCGAGCTCTACCAGTTTGCCTGGGATAATTATTGTGACTGGTACATCGAACTGACCAAACCGGTCATCAATGGTGCCAACCAGGCCGCCGCTTCAATGGCCAAACAGACGCTAATTGAAGTGCTAGAAGCACTGTTGCGAGCAGCTCACCCGGTGATGCCATTCATCACCGAAGAGATATGGCAACTGGTGAGTCAATACACACCAGTTTCCGGTTCCAGCGTGATGATGGAATCCTGGCCCGATGCCAACCAGTTTGCCCGTGATCACGAAGCTGAAACAGAGATGGACTGGCTCCAATCGGTGGTCAGTGTGGTACGTACGATTCGTGGTGAAATGAATATTCCACCTCGCAAAGCCTTACCCCTGCTGTTACAGGGTGGCAGTGATGCAGACCGTTTTTACCTGACCAACAACCTGGCACTATTAAAAACTATCGCGGTGGTTGATCAGGTCGAATGGTTAGAACCGGGTCAGGAAACACCGGATTCTGCCACCGGCCTGGTCGGTAACCTGCAGGTATTAGTACCGCTGAGCGACCTGATTGATCCGGCGGCCGAGCTGATCAGGCTCGACAAGGAAATCCTTAAGCTTGGAAAACTAGTCAGTGCTAGCACCGGCAAGCTTGGCAACGAATCCTTCACCGCCCGGGCTCCCGCCGAAGTGGTCGCCAAAGAACAGGCGAAACTTGATTCTGCCCGCCAACAACTGATCGAATTGACCCAGCAGCAGCAAAAAATGACTGCCCTCGCAGCGGCAAAGGCAGGCTAGTTCAGGCTAGTAATGCTCCGTTAACGCTCGCGGATAGCAAGAAAGCGAATATCCGGCCAGCGCTCCTCAGTCAGGCTCAAATTGACCTGGCTGGGGGCGATATAGGTGAGGTCGCCGCTACCATCCAGCGCCAGGTTAAGTTCGGCTTTTTTCTTAAACTCCTGCAACATTTTGGCATCGTCACATTCAACCCAGCGCGCCGTGGCGACGGCCACCGGTTCAAACTCACAGATCACCCCATACTCATCTTTGAGTCGGTAAGCCGCCACTTCAAACTGCAGCACGCCGACTACACCTAGGATCAAATCATTACTGATCAGCGGTTTATACAGTTGGGTTGCACCTTCCTCTGCAAGTTGCTCCAGCCCCTTTAATAGCGCTTTCATTTTTAACGGATCTTTCAATCGCGCGCGCCGAAATAGCTCTGGTGCAAAATTAGGTATGCCTTGAAACTTAAGCACTTCACCCTCGCTAAAGGTGTCACCAATGCGAATGGTGCCATGGTTATGCAGGCCAATAATGTCTCCTGGAAAGGCCTCTTCGGCATGCTCCCGGTCACCAGCCAAAAACGTAATGGCATTAGAAACAGCCACGTCTCGCTGCAGACGCACGTGGCGCATTTTCATACCACGACGGTACTGGCCCGAACAGATGCGCATAAAAGCGATGCGGTCTCGGTGGGCAGGGTCCATGTTGGCCTGTATTTTAAATACAAAACCGCTAAATTTGGCTTCAGCGGCTTTGACCTCACGTTCAACCGCCTTTCGGGCCAGTGGACCTGGTGCCGAATCAACGATCGCATCAAGAAAAGTCTGCACACCAAAATTATTAATTGCTGACCCAAAATAGACCGGAGTTTGCTGACCTGATAAATAGGCTTCAGAATCAAATTCAGGACAGGCGCCTTTCACCAACTCAACTTCTTCCCGATATTCTTCTATTTCATCGGCGTCCATCACCGCCAATAAACGTGGATCGTCCAACCCCTTCAACACCTCAGCACCTTCAGTTGAGGAATTACTGCCATCGAACAGGTGAACCTCGTCACGCTGCAGGTGATAAATTCCCTTAAACCGTTTACCCATGCCTATTGGCCAGGTAATCGGCGCAGTCTGAATACCGAGCACTTTCTCAACTTCGTCCAGCAGGTCAATTGGATCCCGACCCTCACGGTCAAATTTGTTGATGAAAGTTAATACCGGGGTATCCCTAAGCCGACAAACCTCCATCAGTTTTATGGTGCGCTGCTCGACCCCTTTAGCAACATCAATGACCATCAGCGCGCTATCAACCGCGGTCAATACCCGATAGGTATCCTCAGAAAAATCCGCATGCCCGGGCGTATCGAGCAAATTCACCATCACATCCCGATAGGGAAACTGCATTACCGATGCGGTAACAGAAATTCCACGTTCTTTTTCCAGGGCCATCCAGTCAGAGGTCGCATGACGAGAAGATTTACGGGATTTAACCGTGCCCGCCTGCTGAATTGCACCACCAAACAGGAGAAGTTTTTCAGTCAGGGTGGTCTTCCCAGCATCAGGATGGGAAATGATGGCAAAGGTTCTGCGTTGAACAGATTTGGAGGTTTGTTGATTCATGCGGCTTTATATAATTCCATTCATATCAGCAGGTTCAACCTGCAAAACGGTGTTGAAGAAAAAGCGTCCAAAGAGGGTAGAGCCAAATTCAACTATTTACGCCCCAGAAAAGGGCTTACTCAGAGTAGTTTGGAGACCAACGGAATACGCGAGTGATGTTTATCAACTAATGTTAGAAATATCCCGGGACAACACCACCGCATCTTCACGCCGGGCCAATCCTCGGTAATAGTTCTTGCGCAGGCCAATCTGATCGAACTCAAATTTTCTATATAGCGCTAACGCGGCTTTGTTCGACGGCCGGACCTCAAGGTAAACCACCTTGCCACCCAGGTCACTGGTAATACTCATCACTACCTGTAAAAAGTGTCCTGCATAACCGCGGCGCTGGCGTTGCCTGTCAATACCGATATTTAGTAGATGCGCTTCTCCCGCCGCGATGGCAACCAGAGAATAACCAACCAGATCAACACCATCCCAGAGTAACAGACAGCTATAACCGGCAGCCAAACAATCCGCAAAAACTCTCTGGCTCCAGGGAAAGTCGTAAATCTGGGTTTCTATCTGGTGCACAAGGGGAAGGTGTTCTTCAAGCATCTGAGTCACCCTCAAACCAGCAGATGACTCTCCCTCGATGAGACTGGCAATATTCACACTCTGATCTGACTGCAGCTGAACAACCACGGCAACCCTACTCCGATAACGGCTGCCTATTATAGCGCCGACAAGCAAACTGAAGGTCATCCCAGGCATCTGCTTTTTGTTCAAATCCCTGCAGTTGTTCTGGGTGATAAGTAACCACAACCGGGATGTGGTTAGTACCGAATTCAAAATCCTGGCCACGCATCTCAGACAGGGGCTCATCGTTACTTAGTAAGTAGTTAGCGGCTAAGCGCCCCATCGCCAGGATAATTTTGGGCTGGACTAAACCTATCTGATGCTGAAGGTGAACTTTGCAGGCCTCGGCTTCCAACCCGGTTGGGGCACGGCCCTGATCTGGACGACACTTAACGATATTGGCCAAATAAACCTGCTCCACAGACAGGCCGAGTGCCAGTAACATGTTTGCAAGCAGCTGGCCTGATCGACCGGAGAACGGATCTCCTGTTTGCTCATCTTCGCTAGTAGGAGTACTGCCCAATATGAACCAGTC
>JAESTY010000080.1 GCA_016763355.1 Immundisolibacteraceae bacterium | reverse complement strand
TGGCCGCCGCCCCAGCTTTACGCTTGATCTGCAGGGTCGATTTCACCCGAGTTTGCTGGGGTGATAACTCGACATCTAAAACAATCGATTCAATTGCAAACACAAACGGCTGATAATTCTTCAGATGAATCGTGCCAGGGGCTCCATCACGCATGGTGTTGTTTCCTAAGTAAGTATTGAATAATTGAGGTGGTGGGTAACAGCCGATAAAGATCTGAAAGATCTAAAAGATCTAAAAGACCTAAAAGACCTAAAAGACCTGAAAAATCTGGGAGCCCTGGGGCCCGAATGACTAAAACGTTTTCGGTAACAAACTTGCTACCCAACCGCAGCAAACTCGACCTCATAGCCACCAAACTTTCGAATGTTGATAACACCGGTATCCAGCAACAGGTACTGACCCTTAATACCCATTAACTGGCCTTCGACCACGGGCTGCTTATCAAAATTGAAAGATTTGATCTTTTCCGGGTAGGTTTGCACCGGAAAGTTAAAACTGAATTGGTCACCGTTAATCTCACGCACCGCCTCATCACCGGATTCATCCCGAATCGAGGCAACCACTTTTGCGGTCCATTCACGGGACTGATCGCGCAGTGCATACAAATCAACCGGTTCTGGCGCACCTTTTAACAACTGCTGCCAACGGCTTTTATCGGCAACAAACTCCGCCATGGCTACCTCAATCCGGCCCGAAATCAGCCGAGTGCTGACTTCCCAGATCGGTAACGCCGCCACTGCGCCCTGATCAATCCAGCGGGTTGGAATTTGGGTTTTGCGGGTAATACCCACCTTAGCCCCGGTGGTATTGGCCAGGTAAACAATATGCGACTGCATACAGAACTCTTCGCCCCACTGGGGTTCGCGGCAGGTACCCTGATCATAATGACAAAGCTCTGGCTTGAGAATGCACATATCGCAGGCAGCTTTACCGCTAAAACAGGGATAACAGTGGCCCTGGGCAAAGCTTTTGTTGGTGCGCCGACCAGAACTAACGCAGTGAATTTCACCACCGTAGGTCAGCGTGATGGTCTTACCCAGATAATCATTGAGATGGACCCGCTGATCGCCCAGCGGCAACCAGTAATCGATCTGTTGATTGGAATCCCCTGCTTTGGGCGGGGTGCTAATCATTTTTCTCAGTGAGCCTTCCAGCGGATTCTCTCTCGAATAAATAACAGTTAATGGCCGTAGTTGGCCCATTCAAAACAGGGCCCATCACCGATTGTGATTGCCGACTGTAAACAAGTTCAGATAACCTTTAGTCTACCTGATCGATCATAGGCCTCAGCACCACTGAACTGGTAACTAACCGGCTACAGTGGCAATCGATTTATTACTCATCCGTATTCGCCCTCACCACAGCAGACCCCATGACAACTCACGCCTACCCTGAAGCCGAGCAGTTACTTAACTTTATCGACCGCAGCCCTAGCCCCTGGCACGCCACGGCCAATATGGCCCAACAGTTAACCGATGCGGGCTACCAGGAGCTTAAAGAAGCTGACAACTGGTCACTGGTTGCAGGCCAGCGCTGTTTTGTAATTCGCGATGAGTCATCGTTGATCGCGTTTGAACTGGGTAGCGAGCTGCCCTCAGGCGCGGGCTTCACCCTCGTTGCTGCGCACACTGATTCACCCGGTCTCAGAGTAAAACCCAACCCGGCGTATCAGGCAAAAGGACTAGTCAGATTAGGGGTCGAGATCTACGGCGGTCCGATTCTGGCTACTTTTACCGACCGTGATCTGGGATTGGCGGGCCGACTGGTTTACCGCCTTCAGGGCAAGCTTTCCACCAAGCTGATTCGCTTTGAAAATCCGTTGATGCGGATTCCAAATCTGGCCATTCACCTCAATAGAGAGGTCAACTCCAGAGGCCTACTGCTGGATAAGCAGACCCAACTGGCTCCCCTTCTCAGCGCAGCCGGTGAAGAATTACCCCCGCAGCAGCAGTTTCGAAAACTACTAGCAGACCAGGCCGGTATCGACGAAGCTGATCTGGTTAGCTGGGAACTCAACCTGTTTGACAGCCTGCCCGGTAGTTTTTACGGCCCCGCTGGCGAATACATCGCCAATGGCCAACTGGATAACCTGGCCTCCTGCGACGCGGCGCTGACCGCATTACTGCAATCCAGCCAACCTAGCGCTCAAACCCGGGTATGTGGTTTTTTTGATCACGAGGAAGTTGGCAGCACCAGCCACAAGGGCGCAGCGGGAAGTTTTATGGCGGACACTTTGCAACGCATCAGCGCGGCGTTTGAGAATGACCCTGAGGCCAACAAACTGGCAATGGCTCGCAGTTTTCTGGTCAGTGCTGATATGGCCCATGCCTGGAATCCGGCGTTTCCATCGGCCTACGACGATCAGCACCCTATTCAGGTAAACCACGGCCCGGTCATCAAAATAAATGCGAACCAGCGCTACACCACCGAGGCCGTTTCGGAAGCCATTTTCAGCGAAATCTGCGCCAGGGCCGAAATACCCGTGCAACGATTTGTGAGTCGTTCCGATATGCCCTGCGGTAGCACCATTGGACCTATGAGCGCCGCCGCATTAGGCATTCGTTCAATTGATGTCGGCAACCCGATGTGGTCTATGCATAGCGCTCGAGAAAGCGCCGGCGCGGCAGACCATGCGCTGATGATTAAAGCACTGACCGCCTTCCTGGCCGAACCGGCTGCTGTTGACTACTAGCAACAGCAGGGCTTTACTAATTCACTGGTTTTGAAACCATGCCGATTAAGCCTTTTTAACCCAACATAACGCCGACCGTACAAATTGGCAGGGCAATTTCTGGATTAGCGCCCTTTATCCCCAGAATCTGTGTATAACTGTGTGGATAATCAAGTGAACAAACGTTTAGAAAGCAGAATACAAGCCGGTTACAAAGCCTTGCTCAATTTTTGAGCGCTTTATTAATAATCAATTTAAAACAATAAGTTACAGAATTCTCTAATATACGGATCTGGAGGCCATATAACCATGAAGGTCGGTTTTTTCTACGCTGGGACCATTGTGCGTAACTTACTATCACAGCAGTGTTTTTCTATAAAAATAGCTCAAATATCAACACCTGCTCGATCAGGTTTGCAATCATTTGAAGCCAACGCAGAACAATGAGTGATCTTATTGGGCTGATTATCCCGGGCTCGTTAGCACTGATTATGCTCGGCATGGGCATGGGCCTTAAAACCAGTGATTTTGGCCGACTCTTCTCTGCGCCCAAAGCGGTCTCGCTGGGTCTGTTTTGCCAGATCATCATGCTGCCGATCGTCGCGCTGGGGCTGATCGAACTGTTCCCCATGCAACCGATTTATGCGGTCGGCATCATGCTGATTGCGTTAACCCCAGGTGGCGCAGTATCCAATCTATTCACCCTGCTGGCACGCGGGGATATGGCCTTGTCGGTAACCCTCACCGCCTGCAGTAGTTTATTGGCCGTTTTTACCGTACCCCTGCTATTAAACCTGGCGCTGATACACCTGCTCGGCGAAGGACAGCTGATTCAACTACCGGTGGTCCGAACCATGATGCAGATTGCACTGATTACGGTTATTCCGGTAGGGTTGGGCATGATCATCAACGCCCAGGCGCCTGATTTCACCCGTAAATTTGAGGGCACTGTGCGTAAGCTCTCATTACTATTTTTGCTGTTTGCCGTGGTTGGCATCATCGCCAGAGAACGCAACAACCTGGTTACCCTGCTTGTCAGCGCTGGTCCGCCTGCCCTGCTCTTAAATTGCGTCACTATGGCATTTGGCCTGGCTGCGGCCAGACTTGCCAGCCTGTCGCCAAAACAAACCATTACCATCACCGTTGAGGTCGGTATTCAAAACGCAATACTGGGCACTGCGCTAGCGGTATCGCCGCAATTTCTGGGCCGCACCGACATCGGCCTGGTACCCACCATTTACGGCTTCACAATGATTATTATCATGCTGTTGTTTATTGGCCTGATCAGACTTGCACCGGACATACTGGGCAGCAATCAACCAAACAGAAAACCCGAGCAGACGTCGCAATCAGCTCGATAAGATGCCGACTTAAATAGGCTCCGGGCCAACCGGCAACAGTTAAAATTTTTATACTATTCACCAAAACTGGAGAGAGGAACATGGAATATAAACACGCTAAAGTTGGCAAATACCAGGACCTGGATAACGGTCTAAAAATGCATTACCACGAACGTGGTGAGGGCGGTATTCCATTAATTTTTCTGCACGGCGGTGGCCAGGGTAGCGGCGGCTGGACCAACTGGAAAACCAATCTGGAATTTTTTGCTGCGGCTGGTTACCACGCTATCGCACCCGATGCGATTGGTTATGGACTTTCCGATAAACCTGAAGATGGTAATTTTGATTTCGAGTCACTGATGTATTCATTGACCAATTTCATCGACAAAATGGGCTTTGATAAGGTCAACCTGGTGGGCAATTCTATGGGCGGCGCTATGTCGATCCGTTTCACCCAGGACAATCCCGATCGAGTCGATAAACTCACGGTGATGGCACCCGGCGGCATTGGCCCAATGGAGCGTTACCTGGCGATGCCGGCCATCGCTATGCTCAAGGAACTGGGCCAGCAGGAAGGCGGTTTTACCAAAGAGAAACTGCGTACCTTTCTGGAATTCCTCACCTTTACTCCTTCGGTGGTTGACGAAGAACTGCTTAATGAACGCTACGAAGTCGCCATGAGCCAACCACCTAAGGTGTTCCAGACCCTCAACATTGTTGACCTGCGTGACCGCCTGCATGTTCTCAAGGAGAAGGACGTACTGGTACTTTGGGGCCGGGATGACCGGGCCTGCCCGGTAGAGTCGGCAATGGAAATCATGGCCGAGTGCGATAACGCCAAACTGGTGGTCTATTCCAAAACCGGCCATTGGGTACAGGCGGAGCAAAACGAAGACTTCAACCGTACCTGCCTGGAATTCCTGCAGAAATAATCAGTCTTTGTAAAAGCCGGTTATCGGGCAGAACCCCGATAGCCGGCTTTTTTGGTGAAGCCTATTAAATCCCAATCCAATACTCGAATCATCCTCGCTCTGGGCCTGGGTGCTGGACTGATTCCGCTTAACTCGACCACGATTGCGGTGGCACTACCTGCCATCGGCATCCATTTTGGTGCCGATGATAGCTTGCTATCGCAATGGTTAATCGTCAGCTATCTACTGGTATCCGTGCTGTTCCTGAGCCCCGCCGGCAAACTCGGTGACCTCTGGGGCCACGGCAAGCTATTGCGCACCGGCTGGCTGATGTTTCTAATCGGTGCGTTGATCGGCTCGTTCGCGGTCAGTATTTCTCAACTGGTGATTTCCCGAGTGGTCATGGGGCTTGGCAGCGCCCTGCTGATGCCGTCGAGCATCGCCGTGGTTCGCAACAGTGTTTCTCCGGAGCAGCGAGCCCCGGCGCTTGGCATGCTGGCGGGCGGTCTGGCCGTATCAGCGGCATTGGGGCCACCGGTCGGCGGTTTCCTGATCCACCATTTTGGCTGGCAATCGGTGTTCTGGCTGAATCTGCCGGTGTTAGCCATCTCTGCATGGCTAGCTCGTGATCTGGACCTACCGGTGCCCGATAAATCCGATACCCCACTGAAATTTGACTGGCCTGGTTCGGCCATGCTGATCGGTTTACTAGCCTGTTTCGTCATCGGTGTTCGCGTTAGCGACTCGACCGGCACCTTGTTGCTGGTATCAAGCGCTGTGTTAGCCGCCCTGTTTGTCAGTTGGGAAATACGTCAACGCGAGCCGGTACTGGACGTACGGCTATTTCGAGTGCGTGCTTTTACCTGCGCCATTCTGGTGATTGCGGTGCAAAATTTCGGCATGTATGGCGTGTTATTCCAAATGCCTTACCTACTTAATGAGCTCTACCAGAGCCCGGCTAACCAGGTTGGACTGATGATGCTGGTGACTACCGCCGGCATGGCGATATGCTCTCCATTGGGTGGGCGATTAGCCAATCGAATCACTAACCGCTGGACCGCCTTATTGGGCTCGCTCTGCGGCCTCACCGGCATGACAGGTCTGGCACTGGCCAGTGACTGGAGCGCCCTGCTACCGATTTCTCCCTGGTTATTCCTGGTCGGGGCTGGACTTGGATTGAATACCGGACCAGCACAGGCGACCGTGCTTAGCGCGGTGCAGGAAAAAGATGCTGGCATGGCCTCAGGCGCGCTCAGCGTGATGCGCTACCTGGGCAGCATCACCGGCATCGCCCTGCTCGGTTTCCTGCTCGCTCAGACCGAGATACCGGGTATTCCACGTTACCAGATGGGTTTCCAAATCTATGGCAGCGCGTTTTTGCTCTGTGCGCTGTTATCGTTGGGCATGAAACTACCCCGCTCTGAACACGGTTAGTCCGTTGTCGATGTCGCAACGAAGCCGCAAGTTTTGAAGCTTTGGCTGATCTTTAGCAATGACTCGCAGAATATGGCTGATTGCAGCGCCAATTTGTGCTCAAGCTGCTAACTTTTCACCGACTAAACCCATATAATTTAGAAATCAATCAATATAATTAAACTGAACCGGGTAACTTAGCCACTACTTGAGCAGTCATAAAGACACTCATGTTTTACCCGTAAGCCAGTCGTTTACCAGTGGGTCACCCCTGGCCCAGACTTAACTGACAACAGTTAACCGACAAAGTAATGAGGAGAAAGCGATGAATTCACCGGTGAGCCCGGCAGACCTGCAAGCCTGGTCCGACCATACTCGCGTACCGTTTTCGGTCTATACCGATCCGGAAATTTACCGCATGGAAATGGAGAAGATCTTTTACGGTCCCTTCTGGCATCCGGTGGCGCTGATTGCAGAAATTCCTGAGGTGGGTGATTACAAAACCGTCACCGTGGGTGAAGCATCACTAATTGTCACCCATACCGGCGACAATGAATTTCATACCATGGTCAACGCCTGCAGCCATCGCGGTGTCGAGCTGACCCCGGAATTCCTAGGCAAGGCCAATGACTTCACCTGTCCTTACCACGGCTGGGTGTTCGACAACAAAGGCACCTGCCACGTTGCCAATGGCGAAGAGCGCTTTCGTAAAGATTTCAAAAAGTCCAATTTTGGTCTAACCCAGATACGAACGACGGTCTGGTCACAGGTGATCTGGGCAACCTTCGATCCAGAAACCCCATCGATGGAAGAATTTCTTGGCGATGCGGCTCCCGCTCTGCGGAACGCACTCGGTGGTGGCGAACGTCCGCTGAAACTGCTCGGTTACCAGAAGATTACTTTTAACTGTAACTGGAAAATCTATATGGACAATGACGGCTATCACGCCGGCCTGCTCCATACGGCTTTTCGACTGCTTGATTTCCAGGGCGGCACCGCCGAACAGATCTCCGATGGCACCGGTGGGCATTGGGGTATTGATTACGGCACCAAACCCTACGAAGACAATGGCTATCTCAAAGACGCATCCATTGTGGAAACTCGCAATAATGAGTTAACCGCTACGGTTAATCTGATCCGTCCCCTGTGCCAGTCAGTGAAGCACTTGAACTCGATCAATTTCCGTTTTGGCAAACCGATGGGCCCGGAAAAAACCGAAGTCCATTATGCCTATCTGGGTTTTGCCGACGACGATGATGCCATCAATGAACACCGCATTCGTCAGTCCGCCAACCTGCTGGGCCCGAGTGGTTTTGTCAGCATTGAAGACAGCGCCGTGTTTGAGCGCGTGCAGAAAGCCGTCAGTGCACCCAGCGGCACCATCAATTTTGTCAAAGGACTGGCCGATTCCCCGGACGGCAAACGCTGCATGCAGAACGATGAAGCTGGCAGCACCCCCTGGTGGAACGACTATAAGCAACGGATGGGACTTTAAAACCATGACACAGGTCACCGACCCAGCCCTGCTGGTCAAAATTGATATCCTGCAGCAGGCTTATTCCCACGCATTAGAAAATCGCGACATGGAAAACTGGCTCGCCACCTTCAACAACCCCGGCAGTTACGAATTAACTACCCAGGAACACGTTAAACACAACCTGCCCGTGGGCATGATGTTGGATGACTGTTACGAGCGGCTGCAAGATCGCTGCACCTACGTCAACGAAGTCTGGAATCACGCAGTCGAGCACTACCAGCCCCGTTACCAGCTTTACCGCAACTTCTGTGAGCAGCAGGATGATGGCATGATCCGTGCCGATACTAATGTCTCGCTGTTTTACACCGGTCCCGACGGCCACTCCCACCTGTTGGTGGTCGGTCATTATCAGGACCTGATTATTGAGGTCGACGGCGAGCTGAAGTTCCATTCCCGCAAAGCGGTGCTGGATACAGCGGTGCCACCCCGGTATCTGATCTACCCGGTGTAAAAACCTGAGTTAAGTGTTGCCAGGGGGATGGTTAGCGCTGCTGACCATCCCCTTTTTTTATCGCCAGACGTTTCATCTGGTAAGCCAGTGTGGTTGGCTTCACCCCTAGTAACTCCGCGGCACCCCCATCACCTGAGACTCGCCAACCGGCAGCCATTAATGCACCGATAATATTGTCCCGTTGGCGCTGTTTCATCACCTCCAGGGTAACGAATTGTGTATCACCGGAATCTGCTAGCAACGTCGATGATTCCAGCGGGGCTTGGCCCGATGGGCTCGATAGGTTTAATTCCGGAAGCGCTGAATCCAGCATCAGCCGGTCACCGCGGCTTAAAATCACCGCTCGCTCGATCACATTCTGTAGTTCACGAACATTACCTGGCCAATCATAAGCGATTAATCGATTCGCCTGAGCTGAGGAAAGCGCCAATAAAGGCCGGCCAAAATCAGCACAGATACGCTGTAAAAAATTATGCACCAGAGGGACCACATCTTGCTTGCGCTCGCGCAGTGTTGGTACCTCGATCGGAAACACACTGAGTCGAAAATAGAGATCCTGGCGAAACCTGCCAGCCTCGGCCTCTTCTCTTAAATCTCGATTAGTGGCCGCAATAATGCGGACGTTAACTTTGTGAGTCTGGGCTTCGCCGACCCGCTCAAACTCTTTTTCCTGCAAGGCACGCAGTAACTTGCCCTGCTGTTCAAGGGGTACTTCACCCACCTCATCCAAAAACAGGGTGCCGCCCTCGGCTAGCTCAAACCGACCTACCCGATCTCGTAAAGCACCGGTGAATGCACCTTTAACATGGCCAAAGAATTCACTCTCAAACAGATCCTTGGGTATCGAAGCGCAGTTGACCTTGACCAGAGGACCGTCAACCCGGTCACTAGCCGCATGAATCGCGCGGGCCACCAGTTCTTTACCAACACCAGTTTCACCAAGAATTAACGCATTCGCCGGCGTCGCTGCCACCGCTTCTATCTGACTAAGCAGGCGTTTGAGTGGATCACTGTTGCCGACAATCTCATGAAAGTTATGAGCTACTTTGACCTCTTCACGCAGATAGTCCCTCTCCCGCTGCAACTCATTTTTAAGCGATTCTATCTGCGCATAAGCTATCTGCTGCTCACGCTGCGCCTGTTTGCGTTCACTGATATCACGAAATACCACCACCGCACCGAGTTGGTTGCCGTCACCATCCCGGATCGGCGTACTGGTGTATTCCACCGGTACACAGCTGCCATCGGCATGCCAGAACACCTCATTTTCTTCGTGATGCACCTTGCCATCTTGCAGCGCTGCGTAGATCGGGCACTGCTCCCGCGGGTAAGGCGTGCCATCGGCGTGGCTGTGATGATGCAACTGATGCACCGGCTGACCAACCAACTGATCCGGCGTCCAGCCCAGAATCCGTATCGCCGCCGGATTGGCAAAAGTACCCAGTCCCTGGCAGTCAATGCCATAAATCCCTTCACCTGCCGCTTCCAGAATACGGGCCCGCTCATCCAACAGCCTTGCTAACTCTGCGGGGTTATCCAGGTTCTGTTCGGTTATCTCGGTCATTGGTCACTCGATTCGGTTACGGGCGTTAGCCGATCAAACCCTGGTTCTGCAATTGATCCACAGGGCTTGATTCGCACAGGCTAGACACCACTCCCAAACAGATATGATAACCAGCAAATTGGGAATTATTTAACGAATATTTGTTACTTACAATTTTTTGGGAATTTAGAAATAAAACAACCCATTGATTTACATGGTTAAAAAAGTTGGCACGAAACCTGATATAGCGTTTTACAGAAACAGTTATTACAACCTACAGCAGCACCATCTTAACCAGGAGCATCACGTGCCAATCTCAATATCACCGCCACTACCCGCCAACAACATCGGGCCCGGCCAGGCGTCAGGATTCCGTCTCGGCATCTACGTATTCAAGGATGCGGAAATTATTGACTACGCAGCCCCTTACGGCGTGTTCTCAGTAGCCAGACGCTTTGATCCCAGCCTGGATGTATTCCTGATTGCTGATGCGTTACGACCGGTACAAACCCAGGCGGGCCTAACGCTTTTCCCCAACTACAGCATTCATGATCAACCGGCTCTGGACGCGCTGCTAATACCCGGTGGTTTTGGTACCCGCCAGGAGACTTATAACCGGCGTTTACATCAATACATTAACGACCTGGCGGATTCCACACTGCTAACCAGTGTCTGCACGGGATCATGGATTTACGCCCAGATGGGGCTGCTAGATGGCCTGCCCGCGACCAGCAGAAAAGAAGGCGACAACGCTGAACAGGCAGCCATGGGATTACTGCCGATCGAGCGTCTAGCGATGCTGGCACCGAAGGCAAAAATAAGTGCTGCCCGGGTGGTCGATGCCGGTCGAATCATTACCGCTGGCGGTATCGCCGCCGGCATGGAACTGGGTTTTCACCTACTTCGCCGGGCCGGTTACAGCGATCATTTTGTCGGCGAGGTCGCCCGAGTCATGGAATACCAGCAGGCCTACGAGGGTTATCGCAATGACATTGAGACCGCCGCCAACGCTAAAGACGGCTATCAACCCGCCCGCAACTCGCGTCCAGCAAGAACCAGTGGCTAACAGAATACCTCCCCTCTGAACCCAGCCTGGCACTGTGAGTGCCAACGCCGGGAGTTTTTTGAAACTCAACAACTGAATACCACCAGGAGAAAACTAATGACATTCGAACCCTACTCAACCACCGACGTACCACGAGCCTCACAGCCGATTCTCGCTGCTACGGAAAAGTCTCTGGGTTTCGTGCCCAATTTATATCGGGTGATGGCTGAGTCACCAGCCGCGCTCTCGAGCTATCAAGCAATAGGCCGCGCGCAACAACTTAGCGCGCTTACCGACATCGAGCAGCAGGTAGTAGCGGTCACCGTGAGAATTGCCAATGGCTGCGAATATTGTGTAGCAGCCCATTCAACATTAGCGAAAGGTCTGAAGATCGATTCCGCAACGCTCAGTGCGTTACGGCTCAATCATCCTTTACCCCAACAACGACTGGAGGCATTGCGTCAGTTCACTCTCTCCACGCTAGCTCACGAAGGCTGGACTCCAGACGCCTCGATTCAGACTTTCCTAGATGCCGGTTTTAAACGCCAGCATATCTTCGATGTGATCGCGCTGATCGCTATGAAGACCCTGGCCAACTATGTCAATCATATTGCCGACCCAGCGCTGGACAAAGCCTTTGCCGACCAGGCCTGGCACCCGCCCGCCACTGGTGCCCCAGTAGCGGCTACCTATCACTACTAATTTTGATCGATTCTACACAGCGATCCAAGCTTTAATTAAACCATCCAAACAGGAGATAGTACGATGAAACTTTATGACCATCCCGGATTTCCAAACCCCCGTCGCGTACGGATATTTTTAGCCGAAAAAGGCATTCAAGTACCGACTGAAACCATTGACGTTCCTGCCGGCGAGCATCAAAGGCCAGCGTATTTGAAAAAAAACCCAAGTGGTTTAATCCCAGCACTGGAAACTGATAGCGGTGAAGTGATTGCTGAAAGCGCCTCCATCTGCCGTTACCTCGAAGAAGTTCACCCTCAGCCGGCACTGATGGGTGAAACCGCCCTGCAGAAAGCGTCGATCGATATGTGGCATCGACGGATTGAGAATCAGCTATTTAACCCGCTGGGCAGCTATTTTCATCACAGTACCGACGGCCTTGGTGATAATCGTTATCGAAATGCCGCATGGGGCAACCACAACCGGGATCAAGCACTCAAAGAACTTAAAAGCCTCGACCTACTGTTAGCACAGAAACCGTTCATCAGCGGCGATCAATTCTCTGTTGCCGACATCACTGCGCTATGCGCGGTCGACCTGGGCGTGGCGCTTGGACTCTTCAATGTCGAAGACTTTCAGTATTTACATGAATGGCACAGCAGGGTTTCTACACGACCCAGCGCCGCAGCGTAATCTGTCAATAATCGCCCTGGCCCTGGTCGCGATAGAGACCATCCGGGTGAGGGCGGTTTACATAGACATTAGTGACCGCCCCATTCAATAACGGAACCAAACAGTGAATATAAACGCAGACCTGCGTCAACGAGCAGTCATTTACAGCACAGATCTAGACTGGGTTGCATCGCCTTTAGCCGGCGTCACCCGTCGGCAATTGGAACGTGTTGGCGGCGAAAACGCTGACAGGGCTACCACTCTGGTGCGATACGCGCCAGGTTCACACTTCAGCCCACACAACCATGATCTGGGGGAAGAATTTCTGGTGCTCGAGGGTACCTTTTCTGATGACAGTGGCGACTTTCCTGCCGGTATGTATGTTCGTAATCCTCCGGGCTCCAGGCACCAACCGTCCAGCGAACCCGGCTGCACTATTCTGGTAAAACTTCGCCAGTTCGACCCTGATGACCAGCAATTTGTGCGTAGTGACTGCAATCAGGGCAACTGGCAATCATCAGACCGACCTGGGTTACAAATCCTGCCACTGCATAGCTATAACGATGAAGAAGTAGCGCTACAACGACTCGCGGCGGGCGCCAGACCCGAGCCGCATAGCCACGCCGGAGGCGAAGAAATTTATGTGCTCGACGGGGAATTCTCTGACGAACACGGACACTACCCTGCTGGCACCTGGTTACGCCAACCTCCTGGCAGCAGTCACAGCCCCTTTAGTGAATCAGGGTGCAAGCTCTACATCAAAACTGGCCACCTGCCAGCACAACATCATGGAGCAAATTGATGACTACACTAACTGGCCCTTCAGCTTCTCCCTTCCACAGTGGCGAACAAGCCATCCATCAACGTCTCGGCATTGGTCCACAGGTTGAGCAGTTAGGTCGGAGAATGATTCGGGACCACCTGCCCGAGCAGCACCAACAATTTTACCGCCAGCTACCTTACCTGGTAGTTGGCAGCAGTGACACCAATGGCCAGCCAAGCGCATCGTTACTAACGGGGCCTGCAGGATTCATTACTATGCCAGACGCTACCACCATGACCATTGCTGCAACCCCATTTCCGGGTGACTTACTTAATGACAACCTTGGGGTCGGTGCAACCCTGGGCTTACTAGGCATCGATTTGTCTGCTCGACGACGTAATCGCGCCAATGGCCGTATCAACCGGCTGGGCAGCGGTAACGACGGTTTTTCACTGACGATCGACCAGGCCTTTGGTAATTGTCCTCAATACATCACCCCACGGGATATCGAGACTGCTACCGCACAGATGACTCATGCTGCGTGGGATCAGCCAATAACTACACCTCACCTTTGTGCCAGCGATCAACTGATGATCAGTTCGGCTGATACCTTCTTTATCGCCAGCCACCGCGCTGGCAGTGGCGATGATCCTACCAGTGGTACCGATGTTTCTCACCGAGGCGGCGAACCGGGCTTTGTCACCGTTGAAGATCACTCAACCCTGATTATTCCCGACTACGCGGGCAACATGCATTTTAATACCCTTGGCAATCTGACCGAAAACCCGCAGGCAGGACTGCTGTTCGTCGACTTCGAAACCGGCAATTACCTGCAGCTAAGCGGAGCAATTAAGATTATCTGGAGTGGCGACGAATTGGCGCAATTTGCGGGTGCCGAGCGGCTACTTCGCTTTACATTGAAGTGTGCAGTGTCAGTTGGCTTGTCTAGATGGGACTAAGTGGGAGCGGCCGGGATAGTGCGGGACAAAACCAGCAGGAACAAAGGATTGCGGCCGATTTAGTGTGCAGCGAAAACCGGTGCCAGTGTCAGATGGTTTTAGCCGCAAAAACTTGTGCGCCATCTGGATTGATGCTCTTGAGGTATAGGCAATCCAGCAGCATTCATTCCTGAGATGGCTAGAGTTCATAACGCTTTAACGACTGCGCAGCCTCTAATCACTAGAAGAGATCTGTCCAAGTTAAACGCTGTTAAGTAGGACAAGGTGTCCAACTTAGAATGACGGGATTACTAACCGCTAACTAATTGATAGTCGTTCTGGTTTTTTGGTTTTGACCTGAGCGGTCATAAAACCGAAGTTGGACATCTTACGGTTCAGAAATACTGATTACACGTTCCACTTTTGCAACGACATCAACCTGTAGAGATGAGTCTTTATCGATATGAATTTCACGATAGGCTGCGTTATCAGATTTGATGAAGAAGCCGCCCGATAAATCCGACTGCATTCTCTTAGCGACAAGCTCAGAGTCAACCCTTAAAACGTAAACGCCGTCGCCCTGATATTCAGAGCAGCCGGTATCAATTAGCAGCATATCGCCATCGTCGATAGTCGGTGTCATTGAATCACCCTTCACGCCGATCAATCGAATCTCTTTATGGTTTAGTCCGTTGCGAAACAGCCAATCTTTTCGGAACGCAAACCGGCCAATTTCACTCTCATCAGAAATGACTGCTCCGTGCCCCAAGCTAGCGTCTACGTTCAGCTTTTTAATCAGCGCAAATTCGTCGGGTGCTGCCGCGTAATCCGCAGATGTGTCGGACACCATAAATTCGGGTTGATCCATGCGGCCCGCCACCCAGTCGAG
>JAESTY010000079.1 GCA_016763355.1 Immundisolibacteraceae bacterium | reverse complement strand
GGTTATTGAACTTTTAGTTAAGCTGTCTTGGCAGTGCTTCGGGGGTGAAGTCTGCGGGGTTTGAGTCTGGGTTATAGCGCCAGTCCTGACCTTGATAAAGCACGGTGGCATGCAGACGCTGGATGTCCATCACCGATACGATGGTCACTTTAGGGCCACTTTGAGTCTCGTTCCATTGTCCCTGGTTGAAGCCAATCGAGAGGATTCTCCAGAGTTCGTTCTTGCGGTCAAAGTATTCGCCACCCCAGAACAGGGGTGCGTTGACCTCGGAACCCACATACATGATACGGTGATGGACCAGATGAGACGCTGGTGGAGTGCCTTTTAACACCCATACTTCCTGGGGTGAAAAGTTGTCCCTATAGTTCCAGTAGGGGGCCTTATCGAGCACCATCGCTGGGAAACGTTCAGCCGGATTGCTGGCATCAAGATTCAAAGGCTGAATCTGGCTTTCGCTGGCGCCGAGTATCCAGCGTTTTTCTAACAGCTCCCAGCTGTCATACCAGGTGGGATCGAGGTTGATAGCGAAGGTTTCGTCGGTTAGCAGATCGGTTGCCGAAACTGGATCAGCCCAGGAACCACTGGAGAGGCGACGAACTCGGCGGATACTCTTAATATAAGCGTATACATCGGCCAAACGGGCGTCAGTATAGTTCACGGTGAGGATGCCTATGCCGCGGGTATCCTGCGGGTAGAGGTTGATCAGGGATTCATATTTGACCAGGTCTTTATCAATGGTATGTGGAGCATAGATACGACCGGTCATCAAAAAACGTTTAAAGCGCCAGCCCTGTTCACGCTGAAGGCCTTTTTTGCCGTCGATGACAAGAAAGTACATGGGGTTGAGATCCATGGTGTCGCCAATCCAACCGGTACGTAACATGTTGTAGGTCAGCTTGATGCCAGATTTAGGGTCATCTATTGATAGATCTGGAAATGGGATGCCAGAGGTATGGCCGACCAGGCGGTTTTGGTCATCTAGTGATGACTCGCCTCGATGTAGTTCGGTAAGCCGGGCAACTTCGGGATTGCCTTTGATCAGTTCTCCGGCGGGTTGCAACGGCATTTCAAACCCAAATTCCCGGATCAGGCGTTGCTGGCTAATCGGTAGTAGGTCAGCAATGCGATGACCGTCGAGGGTTTTGTCTAATAGTTGATCGATGGTGGCGGCATTGAGCACGGTGCCAGGAGCGACTTCTTCTGCTTGCAGCAGGGTGCTGCTTAGCGGTAGGGCAATGAGGGTGGTCGTTAACAGCCCTCGGATTAATTTGTTTTTCATACTGGATCACTCCCAAAATTGAAATTACCCGGCAGTTAAGCCCGGCGTTTTGGGGCGTCCATGCCCTGGATTTTATTTTCTAGTTTGTCTGGACAGAGTTCGTCGGTTGCTCGCGATAGTAGTAGTTAACTTTCGATAACTTGATTCTGAGCGTTTACCTTAAGGCTTGCAACAAGTATTTCTACTTGGTTTTTGGCGCTATGCGTTAGGTTTGTGCTGGGATCATAATTCGTTGGAGTCAGCCGTAAAAAAAACCCCCTCAGACAGTACTGTCTGAGGGGGTTAATTGCTTGTTGTTAAAAGAAGATTAGTTCAGTTGGCGTGGTAACGCAGCTGGAGTGAAATCTTCTGGGTTAGCTTCGGGGTTGAAAGCCCAGTCTTTACCCTGGTAAATCACCGTGGCATGTAGTCGTTGAATATCAGCAACCCAGACGATACTGGCTGCGGGGCCGAGCTGGCCATCGTCCCATATTTTGTTATTGAAACCAATTCTCATCAGGCGCCAGAGCTCACCTTTTTTGTCGTAAAAATCATTGGCCCAAAACAGTGGTGCATTTGGTGCGCTGCCAACGTACATGATGCGATGGCTAACGAGATGGGACGCTGGTGGGGTGCCCTTGAGTACCCATACTTCCTGTGGTGAGTATTCATCATTGAAGTTCCAGTGGGGCGCCTGGTCGAGCCGCATTGCCGGAAATCGCTGTTTTGGGTCTTTGGAGTCTATATTGAGAGCGCCGATGGTGCTGTCGCTAGCACCGAGTATCCAGCGCTTTTCCAGCAGTTCCCAGCTGTCATACCAGGTCGGGTCCAGGTTGGCGCCGAATGTTTCATCGGTGAGGATATCTGTTGCTGAAATCGGATCGGCCCAGGAGCCACTAGAAAGGCGGCGAACTCGGCGAATACTTTTGATGTAAGCATAGACATCCGCCAGTCGAGCGTCGGTGTAGTTTACGGTGAGAATGCCAATGCCACGAGTATCCTGTGGGTAAAGATTGATCAGAGACTCATATTTGACCAACTCTTCATCAACGATGTGGGGTGCTGAGATTCGGCCAGTCATTAAATAACGCTTAAAACGCCATCCTTGCTCGCGTTGCAGGCCTTTTTTGCCATCAATCACCAGGAAATACATGGGATTGAGGTCCAGGGTATCTCCGGTCCAGCCGGTTCTTAGTATGTTGTAAACTAGTTTAATGCCGGCCTGAGGATCATCCAGAGACAGATCAGGAAACGGGATACCTGAGATGTGATTGGCCAGACGCATATTATCGTCCAGAGATGCTTCACCTTTGTGTTCTTCGGTTCTCCGGATGACCGTTTCAGAGCCCAGTAGTTCTACCGAGCGAGGAACCAGCTTCATTTCGAAGCCAAATTCTCGGATGAGTCGATTAGTTGACTCAGGGATCAGGTCACTGATCATATGACCGTCGAGGGTTTTACCGAGTAGCTGGTCGATTGAGTCAGCATTAAGCATGGTTCCGCTAACTACCTCCTCTGCAGCTAATGGAGCACTTAATAGAATGGCTGAGATAGCCACTGTCGGTAACTTATAATGCTTTAATAAGCTGTTTAACATCATGAAAAACTCCCAAGGTAAAATGTTTAGGTGTCCTCTAACAATCCCCTATATCTCATCGAGTTCTGCACCTGTCCCTGGTTAAATATTAGTTTTTTTAATGAGCCATCCTGGCGCTAAATACACGCTGAGCTTCTAACCTGTAATTAAAGTGTTTTAGTCGATATTCCTTTTATCGGCGTGAACTACTGATTAGTTTATAGTGGCTTAAGGAAAAATTATCAAGCGACTATCTGTAAAGCCCGTTCAGGGTTCTCTTAACCACGAATTAAAAATTGCTTAATTTCAGTGCCTGCCTTGCAGATTGGAGCGCTGGGTTGGAGCTTTTTTATTTTTGAAATTACCATTTTTAGAGGATCTTATGAATAACTTTATCCTCCAAATTGGGGGTTATCCCTAAGGTACAATCTCCAGCTATTGCAGCATCATGCCTTGATGGTCTGCTCATGAACTAATGTCAGACAGGAAACCACTCATTGGCTTTATTGAATGAATCTGCGCTAAGGAAAGTGCTTGCTACGCTAAGTTCTATTGAACTCAGCGGCGGTCTTCGTGGTATTGAGAAAGAGAGTTTAAGAGTTTCTGTGGATGGAGCTCTCTCGACACGCTTTCACCCTCAGAAACTAGGGTCAAAATTGACCCATTCAGAAATTACTACCGACTATTCCGAAGCTTTACTTGAATTGATTACTCAGCCGTTATCTTCCTCAGCGGAGCTAATCGATCGCTTGCATGATATTCATACGTTCGTGTATCAGGGTATTGGCGATGAGATGCTATGGGCGACTAGCATGCCTTGTGCTGTACAGGACCAGAACAGCATTCCAATTGCGGATTATGGGTCTTCTAATGTTGGCAGAATGAAGCATGTTTATCGTCATGGATTGGCCTGGCGATATGGTCGGGTGATGCAGGCAATTGCCGGCGTACATTTTAATTATTCGGTGCCCGAATCGGCGTGGCCGGCGCTGCATGCTCAGGAAGGCTCCCAGTTATCGCTGGATAGTTTTATCTCTGATCGTTACTTCGGTCTGATCCGAAATTTTCAACGGGTCGGTTGGTTGATTCCCTACCTGTTTGGTGCCTCACCAGCGATTTGCAAGAGCTTTACGGGTGGTGACCCAGGGCAATTCGAGGTGTTTGATAGCGGTACCTATTTTAAGCCTTACGCCACGGCGTTGCGGATGAGTGATATTGGCTATAAGAATAGTCAGCAGGCCAATCTGGGTATTAGCTACAACAGCCTTGATGAATATGTGGCAGGTCTGACCCGGGCGATTGATACGCCGGCCGCCGAATATGAAAAATTTGGGGTTTGCGTGGACGGTGAATACCGTCAGCTTAACGCCAATGTTCTGCAGATCGAAAATGAATATTACAGTTTTATTCGCCCCAAGCAGATAGCCGAATCAGGTGAAAAGCCAACATTAGCGCTGAGTCGACGCGGTGTGCGCTATGTTGAGGTTCGCGCACTAGATGTGAGTGTTCATGATCCGGCTGGTGTTAGCGAAGATGCCCTGAAATTTATTGAGGCGTTGCTGCTTTATTGTCTGCTGAGTCCTAGTGACCCGATTGATGAGGCAGCACGTCAGCAGATCGAAAGCAATCAGACCGCGGTGGCTATCAATGGTCGTGACCCTGCGCTGGTTTTGCATAATGGTGATCAGCAGATCACGTTGCGAGAATGGGGCCGAGAGCTGTTAGCTGCGTTGCAACCAATATGCACCAGCCTTGATGCGGCCGGCGAAGGTGGTTATGGCCACGCGTTAATGTTGCAAATGGCGAAGATGGAAGATGCTGAACTGACCCCGTCGGCACGAATACTCACCGATATGCGGGTTCGGGAAGAGTCTTTTTATCAGTTTGCGCTACGCCGTTCTAAAGAATGGGCTCGCTATTTTACCGATCAAACGCTCAGTGCTGATCTGACTGATGAATTTACACAAAGAGCCAAGCTCTCTCTGCGCCAACAGGCCGAATTAGAAGCCCAACCTCAAGTGCCGTTTGAGCAATATTTACAGAATTACTTCGCTCAGAAGTAGTGTCGGCTGTGCCGGCCATAAATTTCTTGGTCATAAACTCTCGGCCATAAATAAAGCCCACCCTGAATTGCTTCAGGGTGGGCTTTATTTATACCAGCAGTTACATGCCTTCGATACAGAGGTATTTCACTTCGAGAAATTCATCTAGACCATATTTGCTGCCTTCGCGGCCAATGCCGGACTCCTTAACGCCACCAAACGGGGCTACTTCGCTGGAGATGACGCCGGTGTTGATGCCGACGATGCCGGTTTCCAGGGCTTCAGCTGTGCGCCAGACTCGGCCCAGGTCGCGGGCGTAGAAATAAGCCGCTAAGCCATAAGGAGTGTCATTGGCCATTTCGATGGCTTGTTCTTCGGTTTTAAAACGAAACAGCGGCGCCACAGGTCCGAAAGTCTCATCCTGGGTGATGATCATGTCGGTGGTGACTTCGGTTAATACGGTGGGTTGATAGAAGTTGCCGCCGAGTTCATGACGAGCACCGCCAATAGCGATCTTCGCCCCTTTTTTGCAGGCGTCGGTGACGTGCTCTTCGACTTTTTCAACACCAGCCTGGTCGATCAGGGGGCCGGCTAAGGTGCCCTCAGCCATACCCGGACCAACTTTAAGTTTG
>JAESTY010000013.1 GCA_016763355.1 Immundisolibacteraceae bacterium | reverse complement strand
CGCCAGCCTGGCAACCACCAGGCCGTCACCGCCGTTATTACCAGGCCCAGCAAGTACCAGCAGTTTGCGTACCAGCGGCCAGCGCCGCCGATAGTTTTTAAACAACGCAGTTCCAGCCAGCTGCATCAGGGTGTACCCTGCCCGGCCATGGTTATCGATAGCCTCACTATCTAACGAAGCAACCTGATCTGCTGTGTATAAATCTCTATATAAAACTTGCATATAGACACTATAGTTGATGTTATGGGTGAAACAAAGCCAGACGATAAGAGTGAGTCTGTGATGGCGCAAAATAACCATCAGCTCAACCCCGAGCAGCTGCAGGATTTATTAGCTGACATTCGCCGCTGGGGTGAGGAACTTGGTTTCTCCGCAGTTGGGTTTGCTAAACCAGACCTGCCCGCTGCGGAACAATTTCTAAACCAGTGGTTAAGCCAGAATTATCATGGTGAAATGGAATGGATGGCCCGCCATGGCAGCCTGCGCACAGAACCAGAACAGTTACACCCGGGTACGCTAAGCATTATCAGTGCGCGTATGGATTACCTTGGAGATACCGATTACCGACAGATGGAAGCGCTGCTGGAAGATGACCAGAAAGGTTACATTTCGCGCTACGCGCTGGGCCGCGATTACCATAAGTTGATGCGCAAGCGCCTTGCCCAACTGGCAAAACGGATTGAACTGCAGATCGGCTCATTGAACTACCGGGTATTCACCGATAGCGCCCCGGTGATGGAAAAGGCACTAGCGGAACAGGCTGGCATCGGCTGGATCGGTAAACACACCAACCTGATTAACAGCCAGGCTGGCTCCTGGTTTTTTCTGGGTGAAATCTACACCGACTTACCAGTGACTAGCGGCGAACCCGCTAGCAACCACTGTGGGAGCTGTACGAAATGTCTCGAGGTTTGCCCAACCCAGGCATTTGTTGGCCCTTATCAGCTTGATGCCCGACGTTGCATCTCTTATCTGACCATCGAATTGGACGGCCCAATCCCAGAGCCGCTGCGCGCGCCTATGGGTAACCGAATTTATGGATGTGATGATTGCCAGCTGGTCTGCCCCTGGAACCGGTTTGCCCAGGTCACCCAGGAACAGGATTTTTTGCCCCGCGAAGGCCTGGAGTCTGCCCAATTAATTGATCTGTTCAACTGGACAGAAGCGCAATTCAATTCCCGGCTAGAGGGTAGTGCTATCCGGCGCATCGGCCATCAACGCTGGATACGCAATATCTCCGTAGCGCTGGGCAATAGCCGACCGACCAATGAAGCCGATCGGAAACGACTTCTGACCACCCTGCAAAGCCGGCTAGACCACCCAAATGAGATGATTCGTGAACACCTGACCTGGGCAATTAACAGGATCAAACTGACTTAAGCCTAAACAACCTCAGACCGATGGCACCAATCTATCTAGCCATTGCGATCGGGCGCAACAATAAAGTGCTCGCGGTAATAACGCAGTTCGTTGATGGAATCTCGAACATCATCCATGGCCAGGTGGGTGGCGTGTTTCTTTAACCCTTTCTGCAACTTTGGCGACCAGCGAGAGGCGAGTTCTTTTAATGTGCTTACGTCAATGTGGCGGTAATGAAAAAAGGCTTCTAATTCAGGCATTTCCCGAGCCATAAAACGACGGTCCTGACAAATGCTATTACCGCACATGGGGGATTCTTTGGCGCTGACATAGTGTTTGAGAAATTTTAATGTCCGCTGCTCTGCCTGCGCTACGCTGAATTCTGATTCCAGAACCCGGGTCGTCAATCCACTGCGGCCATGGTGGCGTAAATTCCAGTCATCCATACCTTCAAGCAATTCTTTATCGCGCTTAATAGCGATAGCCGGACCTTCAGCGAGCACATTTAACTCAGCATCAGTGATGATGGTGGCTATTTCAATAATCACATCTGCCTGAGTATCCAGGCCAGTCATCTCAAGATCGATCCAGATCAGGTTACCGCTTTTGCCGTTCATGGTTTGCGCCATTTATTAATTATAAAAATTGGTTATTCTATCAGTCCATTTTTAAGTCATAGAACGGATCGATCGAAAACATGTTCACCAGCCTATTTATATTATTCATAAGCTTTGCACTAATAACCGAACTCTATCTCAGTAATCGCCAAATTTCGTCGGTACGCCGGCATCGCCATCAGGTACCCATTGACTTTAGTGACCAGCTTGAGTTAACCGCCCATCAAAAGGCTGCGGATTACACCGTTGCTAAACAGCGAGTCGGCCAGCTCGAACTCGTTTTAGCCACGGTGATACTCATCGGCTGGACACTGGGAGGCGGTATCGCCTGGGTCGATAAATTCTGCTCCACTCTATTCGACTCCACATTAACCTTAGGCATCGCCGTTGTGATGATGGTGATGCTTGTTAGCAGCTTGATTGACCTGCCGGTAGGCCTATGGAAAACCTTTTCTCTAGAAGAAAAATTCGGCTTCAATCGGACGAACCTAAAGGATTACTTTTTAGATTTAATTAAAGGAACTTTGTTGAGCCTGGTTTTAATAACCCCGCTACTCGCAGCGTTTTTCTGGTTAATGGATCAAGCGGGTCAACTTTGGTGGCTCTATGGCTGGCTGCTCTGGTTAAGCTTTAGCCTGCTGCTGACCTGGGCCTATCCGGTCTTCATTGCGCCGTTATTTAACAAATTCAAACAACTTGACGATGGACCCCTGCGAGAACGGATCAGAGCTCTGTTAGCACGCACTGATTTTGCCGGTGATGATATCCGCATCATGGATGGTTCACGGCGTTCTGCCCACAGCAATGCCTATTTCACCGGCTTTGGACGCAATAAACGCATAGTGTTCTATGACACCTTGATGGAAATACTCACCGAGCAGGAGCTAGAGGCAGTGCTGGCACATGAACTGGGCCATTTCAGCTTGCACCATGTACGCAAAAGATTAATCACTGGCAGCCTGATGACGCTGGCTGGACTAGCGTTACTTGGCTGGCTGATGACTCAAGCCTGGTTTTACCAGTCTCTGGGGGTCTCTGAACCTTCCCTGCATACAGCTTTGCTACTGTTTATGATGGCAGTCCCGGTCTTTACCTTTCCGCTGAAACCACTGCTAAGCCTAAGTTCGCGTAAACACGAATTTGAAGCCGATGCCTTTGCTCAAGCCCACACCGGGGGTGAACCGCTGATTTCTGCGCTGATCAAACTCAGTGAAAGTAATGCCTCAACGGTAACTCCAGATTCGCTTCATTCCAGCTTCTACGATTCACACCCGCCAGTGGCGATGAGAATTGCAAAACTGGCCACTAATCCTGGCGAGACTGCTTCGTAGATCAGCAAGGCCGCTGAGCGCGCTCTGGCTAAATAATGACTGAAACCGAGTTAATCGAACTCGCGCCGGCTAGTAAATGCGGCGCGTAGGGTATGACCGTCAACAAACTCCAGCTCTCCACCCATAGGTACGCCGTGTGCAATACGGGTTACCGAGATGCCAGCAGGTTCTGCCAAACTGGCAATATATTGGGCGGTAACATTGCCTTCAAGGGTGGCATTGGTCGCCAGGATCAACTCTGTTACGTCACCGGACTGGAATCGCTGCTCTAGCAACTCGATACCCAACTCTTCCGGGCCAACGCCGTCTAGCGGAGAGAGATGGCCCATCAGCACAAAATAAGTTCCCTGGTACTCGGCCGCAGATTCGATCGCCTGCACGTCCGCTGAGGATTCCACTACACAGAGTTGTTGCCGGTTGCGTTTGTGCGATGCACAGATATCACACAGCTCTTTCTCGGTAAGGTTTCGACACAGGCTGCAATGGCCGACTTCATCTGCCGCCCGCTTCATGATCGTCGCTAATTCAAATGCGCCGTCCCGGTCACGCACCAGCAAGTGATAGGCCATGCGGCGAGCCGATTTTGGCCCAACCCCTGGAAGCCGTTGCAGCTCACGAATAAGTCCATCAACTAAAGACACACAAAAACCTCACTCTGGATCGACTCAAACTAACTTAGAACGGTAATTTCATTCCTGGAATATTGAGTCCGCCCATCAGGCCACCCATTTTTTCTTTACTCAGTTTCTCGACCTTGCGGACTGCATCATTGACCGCGGCAGCCACCAGGTCTTCAAGCATTTCCCGGTCATCCATGGTTTGTGGATCAATGACTACCCCGAGCACATCATGACGACAGTTCATGGTTATCTTCACCATACCAGCACCTGATTCGCCGGCCACCTGCAGTGTAGCCAGCTCCTGTTGTGCCTGTTGCATGTCGGCCTGCATTTTCTGGGCCTGTTTCATAATCTGATCCATGCCATCTTTCATTGATTTGTTTTCCTTAAATTACCGGTTAGGCGAACGCCAACAACTTCCCTATCTCTTATTTATCGTCTTCAATCGCGGCCTCAATGGCCGCATCTACTGATTCGATACTGTCTGGCTCCATCCTGGCTCCAAACGCGCCTTCCAGGGCTTTAATAGTTGGGTCCTGCTGCAACTGTTCGGTGGTCTGGTCGAGCTTTTGCTGATGCTGGCGTTGACGCTCTTTGGCCGGCGTCTCTGCCGCCTGGCGGACCATTTCAATCTTCACCGTTACGGTCTGACCAGCCCGCTGACTAAGCGCCTGTTCAAGACGAGTTTGCGCCGGTCGGTTGAGCACCGCTCGATGAGAAGGATCGAGCGTGAAGCAATATTCATGTTCGCTCACCGATATTAAAGCCAGCTGCGCGGCAAGCTGTTGAGCCAGGCCGGTAAGAGATAGCTCATAAGCCAACTTGCTCCAGTCGGGCAATTCTCCACTGACCGCTGGCGCAACCACAGGCTCAGATAATCCAGGTTCTTTAACCCCATGCGTCTGAATGCCATCAATTTGAGCTTGATTAACCTGAGTCTCTTTAACTGGGGTTACTTCACTACTCGGATACTGACTACCTAAAGAAGCCGGTTGTTCGATAGTCTGGTTAATCGGTGGCGGTTCACTGGTCTTTACTTGACTAGACACGCTATCAGTAGAACCACTAGCTACGACTTCATCAGATTGACTGCCCTGCGCTTGTTCAGAAGCAACCTGAACAGTTTCAGCTGGCTCAAGATCGACAACAGGTGAAGACGCCGGTGGCTGGGCCATTTCAGGCTTTCCAGCCGCTGGCAATAGCTCTGGTGTCACCACAGGAACAACCATCGGTGCAGCCGCCAGATCTTCCGACAGATCTGCAGATTTCACAACTGCATCTACTTCAGCAGGCAGACCGGGCACCGCGCCGGCATTCGGCGTCAATAGCGAAGAACGAAACCCCACTTCTCGGGCTGTTCTTTCCGGTTGAAACGCTAACATTCGCAATAGCGCCATCTCTAACCCTATTCTGGGGGTTGGCGCTAAGGGCAGGTCTCGTCGGCCATGTAGACCCAGCTGGTAATAAAGCTGAATTTCCTCGGCAGATAATAGGGCCGATAGTTCTGCAAGCTGCTCGTCACTAACATCTACCTGTACCGGTGCATCTTCGACCTGCTTACGAACCGCTAAACCGTGTAACAGACTCAGCAACTCCTCTAAGATGACGTTGAAATCAGGCACCCGTTCGGCAAGCACATCAACCAGACTCAGCAGCGCGTTGGCGTCGCCCCGGTGCAGCGCGTGGACCATTTCAACTACCTGGCCCTGATCGACTGTGCCAAGCATGCGCGCAGTTTCAATCAGGGTAAGTTCAGTGCCACAAAAAGCGATAGCCTGATCCAGCAGGCTCAATCCGTCGCGCATACTGCCAGCCGCACTACGGGCTATTAATTTTAACGCCTCTGGCTCAGCCTGAATCTGCTCGGCGCTGGTGACTTTAATTAACTGCTGCTGAATCACCTCACCGGACATCTGCCGCAGGTTAAATTGCAGACAGCGAGATAACACGGTGACCGGGATTTTCTGCGGATCGGTAGTCGCCAACAGAAACTTTACGTGGGCTGGCGGTTCTTCCAGGGTTTTTAGCAGTGCATTAAAGCTACTCTTGGAGAACATGTGCACTTCATCGATCAGGTAGACCTTAAAGCGTCCGCGGGTTGGCGCGTACTGAACGTTTTCAAGCAGGTCGCGGGTATCATCGACCTTGGTGCGAGAAGCTGCGTCGATCTCCATTAAATCTAAAAATCGACCCTCATCAATCTCGACACAACTACTGCATTGACCACAGGGCTCTGCGGAGACGCCCTGTTCACAATTTAGTGCTTTGGCCAGTATCCTGGCGATGGTGGTTTTACCAACACCGCGAGTGCCGGTAAACAAATAGGCGTGATGAAGTCGACCTGTGTTCAGGGAGTTGGTTAACGCCTGACGCACATGGTCCTGCCCGATCAAATCGGCAAAACCTCCGGGGCGCCATTTACGGGCAAGTACCTGATAGCTCATAGAGTTGGCCTGATAGAGTTAGCCTGGAAATTTGAGTTGGCCCTGAAACCTGGCAATAAGCGAAATACCCGATGAAGGCGGCGTCACCGACAAGCCACACCCCGGCACCTGAATCAACCGCTGCCGCTGCTCCCTTCCAGGTCTGACGGGGTTCACGATCTATCATCGCGGGGGGACTTGCCGGATCTGCCATAAAGATTTTTTCAGATGAGTGTTTATCGGCTAAAAAAACCGGTTACCGATATCGAAACTCGTTGCCTGGAACCAGGCAGACGACTCATTAATTATGGTTTAGATAGTACCTGTATCCCTGGCAACGGGTCAAAGTGATCCGCCAAAAAAAACGTTTTCATAGACATTTAATTGTTTTGGGTTTTTTAATGTCTGAAACTAAATTAAAGAATGGCCCTGCTAGGGGCCACTTTAGGGCCACTTTTTTAACACACCTATTAATTTCTCTTTATTTATCAACAGCTTAAATGGCGGAGAGGGAGGGATTCGAACCCTCGGTACGGATTAACGTACACACGCTTTCCAAGCGTGCTCTTTAAGCCACTCAGACACCTCTCCGTTTCTGTTGCCGATACCCGCTAAAAAACCAACCACAAAAAGCAGTTCAGCCCTGATTATTTGCTCGGATTAGCAATCATGGGGTGCGCATTCTAACTGAATTTATCGGGGATAAAGCAGAGCCAGGGGCGATTAAGAAAAACAATTTTTTGTCTATTAACTACCGTAACCAACATCTCACGCCCGATCAGTAAAGGCACCTAGTACTCAGTTATTATTTTAGTTCGGGTCAGAGCAATCTTCTCGAGCTTACCCGGTAGCCCTTATTTGATTAACAGACTCCATTAACACAGGCGGAGAAACTTCGACAATAGAAATATCATCCTGGGCAGTCACATCACCAATATGAGCTTCCAGCTTTTCCATCAGAGCTCCCAGTCGATCGCCATGCTCTACTGACAGCACCTCTTCGACCCGGCCCTGGGTGAACTGGCGGCCGTCGCTAAGACTTTCCGCGTCGGGCACGCCATCAGAGAAAAAATAAAGCTTTTCGGGGGACTCGGGGTTGTAGCTAAAAGACTCCGACTTGACCTCCATCAACTCAGGCATGATACCCAGTGGCAAATGGCTCGAATTGACCACGGCCTTAAGATTACCGTCGGACTCAATGCACAACACCGGTGGACAGCCACCATTCCAGATTTCGAGTTCGCCTCGGTTAGGTCGAATCGCGACCAGGATTGCAGCCACAAAACGACCAGTCGGCAACAGATCATGAAGTCTGTTGTTAAGCTTTTGGGCGATCCTGGCAATGCTTTCGCCACGCTCAGTCAACGCATAAAACAGATCCGCGACAGGCATCACTGTTAATCCAGCGGCGAGACCATGGCCGGTAGCATCGCCCAGTAGCACATGCATACCACCTTCAGGCGTGGTCTGGGCGGCAATAATATCGCCACTAAAGTGAGAACTGGGACGGCTGACATACTTAATCCAGTCATGACTCAGGCTATCGCTGCGGGTCATTCGGTCAAACACATGAAGCGCCAGACTCATCTCTTCAGCTTCACGTTCGTTAATAAGTGTTTGCGCTTTGGCATATTCATGAATGGTTTTACGCATTTCAGCAATGCGCCCCATCGCCTGCATCTTTGCACCCAGGACGATTTTACTAACCGGTTTAAAAAGGTAATCGTCTCCGCCAGCTTCAATTCCGGCTGCAATATCGTCATCGGTCGCTTTGGCAGAAAGAAAAATAATCGGTGTCCAGTCGGCCTCACCAGAAATCTCTCGGATTTTGCCCGCGGCCTCATAGCCATTCATGTTTGGCATCATCACATCCATCAGTACCAGATCGGGAGCTTCTGTCTGGAACGCCGCAACGCCCTCAACTCCATCATCAGCTAATACGACCTCATGACCCAAAGTACGTAGATATTTGCCGATAATCAGCTGATTGGTTCGAGTATCGTCTACTAAAAGTACTTTCATGTTGGCATTACCACCTCGGCTGAACTATTTCTGATGTGACCATCAACATAGGCTCGCCCTTAAGGTTTTCATTGTCGCTCCTCCGCTAGCTGGTGGTTATCTTGGAAACCCACCGCCTCCCGTGTCCGTACAGTTGGTATGCAAACTTATCGGCTTAGCGAGACTGCTTCTTTAGTAGCAAGCGTAAACGTTAGTCCCGATAATGCGTTAATAAGAGTCAATGCCAGAAAAACAGGGTCCTGGACCAGGGTCATTTTTTTTGTAAATAAATAATCTGTTGTTCACCAAGCTGGTCGACCTGAATCAATAGATGACCACTTTGATCACAAAATTTACGTAGATCACTTTCGGCGTTGCTATCGGTGGCGATCAATTTTAGTACCTGACCAGATTCCATCTGATTAAGCCGGCGCTTACTCTTTAATAATGGCAACGGACATAACAACCCAGAAGCGTCTACCTGCTGATCAAAATTCATTTCAAAACAACTCTTATGATGGAAAATGACAATACAGCCCAAACCAGTTCAACCACCCTAATAACAAGCCTGATTCAGGCAACACTAAAATTTTTGTAATGGGAATTTTTCGATGTTAACGACGGTCTATCAATTATTGCTAAATAGCCCACCAACGGGAATGCTGACTCTTGTTTCTCAAACTGGTTAGAATTCTATATCGATGCGTCGATGATCTAAATCTAACAAGATTGCACGGGCTTACTACCTGGGAAGGATGCTCAATTTCAACTATGGCCACACTACTTAAAAACCAAAGTTGCTGGATCGGCAGATTCAAAGTCCTCGTCGACAAGGCTACTGGCCTCTTAACCATGTTGGCTAGCCTAATGATACTGCCTCAGTCCCTTGTCGCGGCCTCAGTAAAACTCCCCGATTTGGGTGTCAACTCCAGTAGCGTGTTCTCGCCTGAATTAGACCGCCGAATAGGTGCTGCCTTTATGCGTCAGGTCCGCAGCGGCTTATCGGTTATCGATGACCCTGAAATGCAGGCCTATGTGCGTGAACTGGGATTAAAGCTGGCATCAAACAGCGACCGACCAGAGCTTAGATTCAATTTTTTCCTGGTTGATAATCAGGTCATCAACGCGTTTGCCGGACCCGGAGGCAACATAGGCATTCACAGCGGCCTGGTTAGCATCACCAAAAGTGAAAGCGAATTGGCCTCCGTATTTGCTCACGAAATTTCCCACGTTACTCAACGCCACCTACCCCGAGCTTTTGAACGTCAGTCGCAGCTTTCTACACCAACCCTGGCCGCAATGATCGGCGCACTTATTTTAACCGCCGCCAACCCTGAAGCCGGACAGGCCGCGCTACTGGCTGTTCAGGGAGGTCGCGCACAGGCACAAATCGATTTTACTCGAGTCAATGAGCAGGAAGCGGACCGTGTCGGTATCGATTTGCTCACCCGCACTGGCTTTAACCCCCGAGCAATGCCGAATTTTTTTAGTCGTATGGCTGAGGCTTCAAAGTTCAGCCGTGGCAACGATATTCCGGAATTTCTGCTGACTCACCCGGTTACCCGAAGTCGTATTTCTGAGTCTCTCAGCAGAATAGAAAAACTGCCCCATCTGGAATATAAGGATAGCCTTGGATACAGTCATTTTGCTGCTCGAGTTCGGGCGACTCTCGGCGGCAGAGATTCTGACCAGCTATTACTCAGGTTCGCTACCCAATTAAAATCTGGCGATTATAAGGACCAGGCCAGTCATCGCTACGGATACGCCTATGCGCTGCTGAACGAACGCCTGTACGACGAGGCTGAAACACAGAGTCGGTGGCTGCTCAATAAAGCCCCACATTATTTACCTTACCAAATTTTAAAGATCCGCCTGCTGTCGGCGCAAAAGCAGCACCAGCGCGCAGAGGCAATGATTAACGAATCACTAAAGCTGTTCCCTGGCAGCGGCAGTCTGCAGCTTCTAGCCGGTGAGACCTTAATGCTGAATGGCAAATTCGAGCAGGCATCCACCATCGTTGAAGCGTATATTCAGTATCATTTTAGCGACCCTAATGGTTATCGATTGCAATCCCGCATCGCGGCACAAGCTAACCAGACCATCCTGGCCTATCAAATGGAAGCAGAACACCACTATTGGGCGGGTAATCTTCGCCGCAGCATAGAAGCGCTAAGAGAAGCCGCACGCCAGGACGGCGTCAACTTCATCACATTATCGAAAATCGAAAATCGGTTACGTTTTTTTCAATCAGAGTTAGCGGCTGAGCAACAAATTTTTGGCGGCTGATAGGGCCACTAACTAGCGTTAAAAATGCACTTCCCAACGTGCCGGATCAAACCCAAATGGCACCTTAGCGGCGCCCTTAAAAGACTCCACTGCCATCGACACCTCCATAAACGACAGAGTCAAATTGAGTAGATTGCGATGACTTTCCGGAAGATCGTCTAACGGATACTGATCTAACTCGGTAACAATCTCATCAAACCTTGGCAAGATTGCATCATAGAGCTGATTGAGTTCATCAGGATTACTCTCAAGGCGGTATTGGTGACGCTCTTTTTCGGTGTTTGCAAACCATTTCGGGCCAAACTGGACTAAAGCATCAAATCCAATTGGTAGTAGTTCATTCATCAACTCGCCTCCCCACCTGCTACCCACTCACTGGCTGTAGCGTGCAGATGGCGGACCGCCAATTCAAGCTCTGAAGAAATATGTAGTTCATTAACCAGCCCAGATGCCATCATTTCCTGGACCTGCTCCAGAGTGCTTAAATCCTCATAGACGATATCTCGCAACATCACCTTGGTATGTTCCTGGGCAATACGCTGGCCGCAGGTCTCGGCTTCGGTTTGATAGATGTCCATGGTCCAGACGGTTTCATCCACTGAAATCGGCCTGAAGTTATAGGTAAAGTACCAACCGGGCCCGGTATCACAGAAAAAATTAGGAAAGAAAACGTTAATATCAAACCACCAGGCATCATCATTACTGGGATTCGTGCCGGGTAAATCCATCTCTCCACCGGCTG